>CAYOLE010000084.1:0-1289 GCA_964404705.1 uncultured Rhodohalobacter sp.
ATGTACTGAACCGGGATGAAATGATGGAATGGTATTCCGGCAATGAATTTGAAGCCATTCGCCGGCAACTGCTCGAAGAGGTGGAATAATCCCTCTGATATCTTAATCGATCATTCACATAGATGTCTTAGATTATGTTTCGGGTGAGATTCGGATGATCCCGTCAGGGTTTCCTTTAGGATTAGCTCGGGTTTATCAAATTCACAACTTTGTATATTCACAACATTTTATTTTATACTCGCCACATAATATGATCCAATCTCAATTTCCCCATTCCCGTCCGCGACGGCTTCGTGCCACTGAGAATATTCGAAGAATGGTATCGGAACACCAATTTTCTGTAAACGACTTCATCGCTCCGCTTTTTATCATGGAGGGGGAAAAGGAGAAAACTGAAATTTCTTCCATGCCGGGATATTATCGTTTCAGCCTTAATACGCTGTTAAAAGAAGTGGAAGAAATTCAGGAATTGGGTATTCCTTCTGTGCTGCTTTTCGCTAAGGTACCTGATGATAAAAAGGATAACAAAGGAACTGAGGCTTTGAATCCTGAAGGGCTGATGCAACTGGCTGTTCGTGCAATCAAAAAAGAGTTTCCCGGGCTTGTCATAATGACCGATGTTGCAATGGATCCCTACAGTAATTATGGTCATGACGGAATTGTAAAAGATGGGCAAATCATAAATGACGAAAGTGCGGAGTTGCTTGCCAAAATGGCGGTGAGTCATGCCGAAGCAGGAGCCGATTTTGTGGCACCATCTGATATGATGGACGGACGAATTCAAATGATTCGTGAGGCACTCGAAAAAATGGGCTTTCCCAATACGGGTATTATGGCATACAGCGCAAAATATGCTTCCAGTTATTATGGTCCATTTCGTGATGCCCTTGACTCCGCTCCCGGATTTGGTGATAAAAAAACTTATCAGATGGATCCTTCAAACGTTACGGAAGCTGTAAAAGAGGCAATTACGGACGAACAGGAAGGTGCCGATATAGTGATGGTAAAACCGGGGCTGCCCTATCTTGATGTGGTTCGGGCTGTAAAAGAGTCCGTTCATATTCCGGTTTCGGTTTACAATGTTTCCGGTGAATATGCCATGATAAAAGCCGCCGCACAAAAAGGTTGGCTCGATGAAGAACAGGCAATGATAGAAGCACTTATTGCGTTTAAACGTGCCGGTGCCGATCTTATCGCCACCTATTTTGCGAAAGATGCGGCACGATTTTTGAGACAGTGATTAATAAATTATTCATCATCCGATCTCAGCTCCGGATGGAATTAAGCTC
>CAYOLE010000084.1:1389-12367 GCA_964404705.1 uncultured Rhodohalobacter sp.
CCGCATTGCGAAACATGACTGACTAACTGAATTAGAATAAAGCCGGGAGTCCTGAGACTCAAGACTCAAGACTCAAGAAATCAACTATGCTGTTAAAAAGCGAATATCTATACGAGAGAGCAAAAAAATTCATTCCTGGCGGCGTAAATTCACCGGCCCGTGCTTTTAAATCCGTTGGAGGAGTACCGGTTTTTTTTAATAAGGCAAAGGGATCGATTATCACCGATGAAGATGGTAATGAATATATCGATTTTGTCGGTTCATGGGGTCCCATGATACTTGGCCACGCTTATCCGGCTGTTGTGAAAGCTGTGCAGGATGCCGCATTTAATTCAACATCATTTGGTGCACCCACAATTGTTGAGATTGAGATGGCTGAACTTGTTCAGCAGATGGTACCCAATGTGGATAAAGTTCGAATGGTAAATTCCGGTACGGAAGCATGTATGAGTGCTGTACGGCTGGCACGGGGATATACCGGGAAAGATAAGATCATTAAATTCGAAGGGAATTATCACGGCCATGGCGATTCATTCCTGATTAAAGCGGGCAGCGGAGCACTTACCCTTGGCGAACCAAGTAGTCCGGGAGTTACCAAGGGAACAGCTCAGGACACACTCAACGCTGATTACAACGACCTGGAGAGCGTGGAAAAACTCCTGCAGGAAAATAAAGACAATGTTGCTGCTATTATTCTGGAGCCGGTAGCAGGTAATATGGGCTGCATACCACCCGCTCCGGAATTTTTAATGGGGCTGCGTAAACTGTGTGATGAATATAACGTTGTATTGATATTTGATGAGGTTATGACTGGATTTCGCCTCTCACGCGGAGGAGCCCAGGAACGGTATAATGTTTGGGCCGACCTGATCACATACGGAAAAATTATTGGTGCAGGCCTTCCTGTGGGCGCGTTTGGTGGTAAAAAAGAGATAATGGAAGTGGTATCGCCGGATGGCCCGGTTTATCAGGCGGGTACACTTTCCGGAAATCCACTGGCGATGAACGCCGGAAAAGCACTATTATCAGTATTGGAAAGACACCCTGAATATTATGTTGAACTCGAGGAAAAAACAGAATATCTAAAAAAAGGACTTCGCAACGTACTCAGAAAATATCAGATCTCTAACAGCATAAATCAGGTGGGTTCAATGATCAGCATCTTCTTCACCGATAAGAATGTGACCAATTTTGAAACAGCCAACACTACTGATAAAGAGTTCTTCGGGCGTTTTTACCATCAGATGTTAGAGCGAGGCATCTATCTGCCTCCGTCCCCATTTGAAAGCTGGTTTTTGTCCACATCCTTAACCTACAAAATGCTTGATAAAACTATTGCGGCCGCTGATGAGTCGCTCGATGAGATGATGAATTAACCAACGTCATCGCGGACTTGATCCGCGATCTCCCGGCATTGTCACCGGGTAACTTTAACCGCCGGAATAATCAGAGTCCAAGCATAAACAGGAGTTCCCGGCTCGGGGGCCGGGATGACTGTTGCGAGCTTATAAACCGGCAATCGTCATCGCGGACTCTGATCCGCGATCTCCCATATTGTCACCGGGTAACTCAGGGGCCGGGATGACTTTTACTTACTACTGCTTCAAAATGGAATGATCCCCAATGTGAATCTCGCCTTTAGCGCCGTGTACTTCCGTATGATTTCCAATAGTTGAACCTTCAAGTTCACATCCATCAAGCAATGCGTCACCCTGCACAATTGAATTCTTCAGCGTACTGTTTTTTATTGTTGTACCTGCTTCAACGCTTACATTCGGGCCGATTTCGCTTCCGGTTATCGCAACGCCTTCGCCAAAATAAACAGGCGGATGAATGGTTGAATCTTCATAGGAATCATAGGAGTGATTTTCCTTTTCTAAGATCTCCCCTGTCGTTTCAAGCCAGGCAGGCAGAGTTCCGCAATCGAGCCATTCATCAACGGTGGCTTTTTTGAAAACATTGCCATCTTTCAAGAGCCGATCCAACGCATCGGTCAGTTGAAATTCACCGCCATGGCCACGAACATCATTATCCAGCAGATACTGAATTTCCTTCATCAGTTTTTGGCCTTCTTTAAAATAGTAAACACCAATAATGGCAAGATTGGAAATAGGTTCGCTCGGCTTTTCCACAAAATCAGTAATCTTGCCGCCCTCATGTACTGCTACGCCAAACCTGGATGGATCATCAACCTCTTTCAGCCAGATCACACTGTCTGCTCCTTCAACAGAAACCGTTTCATCGGTATCAAAAATGGTATCCGCAAAAACAATGATAATTTCCCCATTCAAATGATCCCCTGCGCAAGAAACCGCATGAGCCGTTCCTTCAGCTACTTCCTGAACTCCAAATGAAGCTTTTGTATCATGCCGTTCGCTCATTTCCGTCAAACGATCTTTGATTTCCTTTCCAAAATCGGGACCTAATATGTAAACGATTTCGTCGATAGTTTTGTCGAGAGTACGGTCAAACGTTTCTACTATTCGCTCAACAATCATTGTTCCTGCAACGGGCAGAAGAGGTTTTGGAGTTGTATGAGAATGGGGGCGAACACGCGTTCCTCTGCCTGCCATTGGGATAATTAATTTCATATCTTGATACGCTATTTTAATTTTTAATATTAGTTGGGATCAATATAACAGATCACGGGTTTAGTTTCGACCTGATCCGGCGGTTTCATCATTAAACACCTTTAATAAACTTGGATTTATATACACTGATTATCAATGGCACTATTTTACTGATTTGTGCGATATTTTTGCGGCATTCGTTCAATCGCTGCCGTTACTTCCTGCAGATGCTGCAACAACACGGCTATAAAACCCATGAATACAGAAGCTGGGTTGCCTCACATTTTTCAGCGAAGGTGATCACTGCTGAACACCTGATTTATAACGCGGTGATTTTGGTACTCATCTATTTTTTCTCCGGGAGAATTACGTTTCTCTCGGGCTTGATCATCATGTTTGTATTTACACTCTTTTGGTTCGGCCCGGTGGGCAATTTCAGAGCAGACCGGGAAAAAAAGCCGCTTGTATTGACCTCAAGAGCTAAAAGACTGACGGCCACCCTGGCATTGCTAATACTGCCGCTCTATTACTTTGCCGGGAGTTTTATATTTTCGTCTGAGCTATTCTACCTTACACAGCATATTGAAGAACCTTCCGGACAATACTTAACAGCCGATCCTTATTTCCTGGGTTTTTTGTTATGTCTGATCGATATCGCGGTGCCATTCCTGATCTTCCCGTCAGCCTGGCTGATGAAACCTGTGGAAAAATCCATACAGAAAGGATTCAAGAATCAGGCGCGTGAAAAAATCGCATCCATGCCTCACCTGAAGGTAATAGCAATTACCGGCAGTTATGGAAAGACGAGTACAAAGTTTGTGATTGATTCCTTTTTAAAAGAGCGTATGAACGTGTGTGTAACTCCGGGCAGCTATAATACGCCGATGGGCATTTGCAAAGTTGTTAACAATGATCTTGAATCCCGTCACCAGGTTCTGATTCTTGAAATGGGCGCACGCTATGAAGGAAATATTCAGGAACTGTGTAAGATTGCCAAACCCGATATTTCCGTAATTACTAACGTGGGAATTTCACATCTGGAAACCTTTGGCAGTCGTGAAGCTGTTGCGAGAGAAAAATCTACACTGGCCCGGGTACTGGAACCTGGCGGAACTTTAATCCTGAATGGTGAAGATGACATCGTACGGGAAATGGGTTCTGACCGCAACGATATTAAGCGGATTTTAACCGGACATAAATATCAGGAAATCTGGGCGGAAGATACGTCAGTTGATGCTGATGGAACGACCTTTACGATGTTCTGGCAAACAGAGAACGATCATAAATCCATTCAGGTCAAAACCCGCCTGCTTGGAAATCATCACATTCAAAATATGCTCCTGGCGGCCGCTGTGGCTCGTGAGTTTAATATCCGAATCGAAACAGTGGCGATAGCTGCATCAAAAATGGAACCGGTAGAGCATCGCCTGGAACTGAAAAAACAGGGAGAACTTACGGTGATAGATGATGCTTTTAACTCAAACCCGGTCGGTGCCAAAAATGCTGTAAATATTCTGGCATCATTTAAGAGCGGACGAAAAATTATCATTACCCCCGGGATGATAGAACTTGGCGATCTTGAGGAACAGGAAAACCGTTTATTTGGCGAGTATATCGGCACTTCCGGTATTGATCTTGCCATCCTCGTGGGCGAAGAGCAAACCCGGCCGATTCGGGAGGGAATTGAATCCGTTCAGACCAACAGCAAACCAGCCGTACGGATAGCCGCTTCACTTTTTGAAGCCAATGAAATTCTTCATGAGTACATGAAACCTGGCGATGTGGTTCTTTATGAAAATGACCTGCCCGACAGTTACAATGAGTAAACGTTTAACTAAGAATGCAATAGCGAACCCTTACGGCTGAAAACTGTACCCAGTCCATACAACAGCTGATCCAGCATATACTCAAACTGTTCCAGATTCTGTTCGAGAAGAGTTATACGAATACCACAAACTTTGCCATCAAATCCACTTAAGGGCACTGTACAAACTCCCGCTCCCGCCAGCAGATAATATGTAAGATACAGATCTGGGCTGGCCTCAAGTCCTGAGGTCCATTTCTGATACAGAGAACGCTGCAGTTTAGGTAAATTTTCAGCAATTACGTCTTCATTTACAAAATCAGTATGGAAGTGCAATGTTGCATAAAACGCCCCTTGACCCCCACTGCATTTCACATCATCAATGAATGTAAGCCTGCTCTTAAGCAGATCCATTTTTTGTGCAAGATCTTTATTACGATCATCTAAAAACTGTACATAAGCTGTTTCAGACATAATCTCGGGAATCACTTTTTGTGGCAGTGTAGTGCTGCAGACCTCCGTCATCTTGCATTGATCCATTCTTCTGCACAAATTCTCAAACTCCGAATCACGGTTTCGATTATAATATTCAATCCATCCGCACCGGCTTCCGGGCCATGGTATTTCTTTAGAAATTCCCTTCATAGCCATTGCAGGCACATCTTCAATTACCTCTGCGAGACGTACCATTTTTCCCTCGTATACCAGATTTTCATAAATTTCATCAGCAATAATAAACAGATCAAACTCCCGTGCAATTTTGACAATTTCGCTAAGCACTGATTTGGGGTAAACCATCCCTGTGGGATTGTCCGGATTGATGATCAGAATTGCGCTGACAGCCGGATGACTCTCAACAATTTCACGAATCTCATCAGGATCTGGCAGCCAGTTGTTGTCCGGATACAATGGATAATGTAATGGATTCTCACCAATACGAAGTCTTTCAGCACCTGAATGCGCCGGATACGTGGGTGATGGCATCAAAATTCTTTCTTCTCTTGACAGAATGCTGTAGAAACGGGCTATTGCATCTCCTAAACCATTGAAAAACGTAATATCATCCGCTGTGATCTGGCATCCGTCCAGGGCATTTGTTTTGGCTGCAAGAAAGTCTCGTGTGTGCGGAATGCCTTTAGAATCACAATAACCGAAGGTAGCATTATCCTGAAACTGCCTCCTGATAATTTCCCTGATCCATTCCGGAAGCAGCATCCCCTTTTGAACAGGATCACCTATGTTTTCCCAAATGACAGGAAATCCAAGTTTTTCTCTTTCAAAGCCTTTATTTACTATTTGCCTGATACCGTATTGTACCTCCGGCAACCCCCGGGGTAAAAGTGGATTTCTCATATCTGCAGATAATTATTTTTTCGCATTCACCGAGATAATAGTATGATTAATTAATCAATAATGAAATTATAATTTAATTAATTATGATTTAACTAAATTGTTCATAAAATATTTAACTATCACTCTTTTTTTCATTTTCTATTCTAACGCCAGATCCTTAATAGCGTTCCACAAAAAAAGTCTGATCAGAATATCGGTAAATTTAAATTCTGTAAAATCATTAATCCAAAAAGAAATAGCCCGCAGCTTGGCGGGCCGGTATCTATTGCGTAAGATCAATTTGATAATGCTTACGTAATCAATCGTGAATAATAACAGTTCCCTCGTAGTCGTCTTCGAGGTGGGCCGGACGCAAAAAGGTTATGATAAACGAATCAGCCATCACACCTCTGGAAGGTTCAAGAATTCGCTGCGCATTTGAAAACTCCTCGAAGGTTCCAATCATCACTTCATAGAATTGTTTACGATGTATAATAAATACCTCTTGCGAATTCTCCAGCTCATCATTTACTAATTCCCGAAACTGCTCTCTCACAGCTAATGCACTATTATATCCACGGCTGGCATACACCTGTACATAATGACCGGCCGGAACCGTTTGCCTGAGATCACGTTCTTCTTCAGGTTCTTCTTCAGATTCTGCTTCTGCTTCTGCATCTGCAACAGATGCATTACGCTCGCACAAACAGTCTGTTTTGGCCTCCAGTGAATCAACCCGGGTTTCAAGGGATGAAATTCTGTCGAACAGTTCATCCAGCCTTTCATTATTTTCACGCTCCATTGTATTTACTTGATTCTCCAGAGATTCTACCTGTTCAGTTAATCCTGGTACATCTTCAGTACGTGCAAAAATATCATCGTACTCCTGGTTTGTAATTTTTCGTGCGGCTGGCTTCAGATTTATGGGTCTTCTGTCGCTTTTACCAAAATGAATCCGGACTCCTCCTGAGCTCATTCCAATTTCATCGTATGGATAGCCCTGGTCCTTAAGGTCAAGAAGATTAGAGGATAATTTAATCTCATGCTGTCCATAAATTTCAATCCTGTCAGACAGCCTGAATGCAATACCTGCCCCTCCTATCAAACTGGCTTCACTGCGGCTGAATTGGTCATCAGGTCCTTCAGCGTCAAAGAAATCCTGTTCTACACCAGCGACGATATAAGGATTTACATATTCTGATAGCATGTTTCTTCTATAAAAACGGTTTAAGTTCAGCGAAGTTTTTACAGATGCAGAATGCAATGTCGTTTCGAAACCTCTGCCTTCAAGCGTGCTGTATCGATACCCTCCCTCTATTGTCCAGAAGGAATTTAACCCATACCTAATATCGCCTCCAACAGCGTAGGTAGGATCTGATACAACATTAAACCGGCTTGCAAATATCTGGAGGCCGTGATCTCTCTCGCCATAAATATAGCCTCCATATAACGACATACTCCAGCGATTGTATTCTTCAGTATCTGAAGCAGTAGAAGATGTTTGAGCAAAAGAATTAAATTGAGTAAAAGAAAAAAGACAAATAAATATTAATACGAATTTTTTCATAGCAAATGGATCTGCACGGATTTTTTTGTTTTTATAAGAGCGTATTGAGGTACGTAAAATTTGTACAGGCTTTTTTATAGAATTTTAGTTGTGCCCTGTTAAATGATTACGCTAAAAATACTGTATGATATTCATATATCATATTTAAATAACTCTATCATTTTATACCTTACATTGTAAATTTTTTCCGTTCAAGCTTTTACATTTTATAATTTTATCCAGCGAACAAAATTAAAAAAGGGGGTGGTAACAAATTGGACAAATTAGGCTCTTTTAAAGATATTCTGCCCATATTTGTTACATCGCTTGTCATCGGATACTACTTTATCGTCAAAATTCGAAACTTAATAAATAGTTGCTTTTTGACTCCGCCTGCGTGATTCCGATATATTGTTTTGATCAAATTTTGAAAACAACTAATTGCTTTCTGATGAACAGGATAACCATACAAAACCTGTACTCCGACATAGACGGTTCCATCAAAAATCTCGAAAAAAACCGGGACCGAATTACAGCGTCAAGAGATATTGTGGAGAAGGCTTTAAAGGATGGCCGCACCTATTATGGTATCAATACGGGGTTTGGCGCACTGGCAAATCAGCGAATTGGAAATGAGGACCTTAAACAGCTCCAGAGAAATTTGATTTTATCACACGCGGTGGGCATGGGAAATCTTATCCCCAAAGAGATCTGCCGTCTGATGCTTCAGCTTAAGATTCACGCACTGGGAATAGGGAATTCGGGTATTTCTGAAGAAACTTTTGCACGCCTTCTTCTTTTTCTTAAAAAAGATTTGATTCCGGCTATCCCGGAAAAAGGAAGTGTGGGTGCCTCCGGCGATCTGGCTCCGCTGGCACATATGTCTCTCCCTCTGCTTGGTTACGGAGAGTTTTGGGATGATGAAGGAAACGGCACGATACCTGCCGAAAGGGTTTTAAATTCACACAACCTGGAGCCGATAGACTTGCAGGCAAAGGATGGTCTCTCACTCATTAATGGCACACAATTGATGAGCGCCTATGGGGCATACATCCTGGAAAAATCTCTTCATCTGATGAGAATGGCCGACCTGATCGGGGCGATGAGCCTGGAAGCATTACAAGGGAGCATCACTCCGTTTGATAAGAGAATTCATGATTTACGCCCACACCAAGGCCAGCAAAAAGTCGCAGAAAACGTGAGGAATCTTTTAGTGAAAAGTGAGATCCTGGAATCACATCGTCACTGCGGAAAAGTGCAGGATCCCTACTGCCTTCGATGTATTCCCCAGGTGCATGGAGCCAGCCGCGACGCGATTAATCATGCCATTCATACGATGGAAACTGAAATAAACTCAGTCACCGATAATCCATTGGTATTTGAAAACGGAGATATACTGAGCGGAGGAAATTTTCATGGTCAGCCGCTGGCCCTGGTACTGGACTATTCCAAAATTGCGCTCGCGGAAATTGCCGGTATTTCAGAGCGGCGTACATACCTTCTGCTCGAAGGCCACGATGGCCTTCCAAAGTTGCTGATGGAAAAAACGGGAATCAACTCAGGTTTTATGATTCCACAGTATACATCCGCTGCGCTGGTATCGGAAAATAAAGTGCTTGCACATCCCTCATCTGTTGATTCCATTCCAACAAGTCTGGGACAGGAAGATCATGTGAGCATGGGCAGTATCAGCGCTCTTCATCTCTATCAAATCTACAAAAACGTAGAGCAGGTGCTGGCAATTGAGCTGTTCACTGCAGCCCAGGCGCTCGATTTCAGAAAACCGCTCACACCAGGACGTGGCGTAGAAATTGCTCATAAACATATCCGATCGATTATTCCTCACGCTACCGAAGATCATTATTTTAAAGAGGATATCAGCAAAGCGGTAAATCTGGTAAAAGATATTGGTTTGATTAAAAATGTTGAGGAAGATTTAGAGAAGTCACTTCACTGATGCAGCGACCTGCAATCCGGCAGGACCCTGCAGTGTTCGGGATGAATGAGCAATTTCTGAAACAAACTCTAACATTTTCACTTTCCCCTGTTGCACGTTCACTTTTGACCCTTCTCCAGGAACTGTATATTCTAAAAACAGGATAAAAAGTAAAATCAAGAATCTAATTTGTCTGCCATGAATGCACCCGCCATACGCGCACCACACGGAACAAATCTCCAATGCAAGGGATGGCACCAGGAGGCCGCCATGCGAATGCTTATGAATAATCTCGATCCGGAAGTAGCCGAACGGCCGGATGAGCTGATTGTCTATGGCGGGGGCGGAAAAGCTGCACGAAACTGGCAGAGTTATCATAAAATAATTGAAACCCTGAAGCGGCTCGTGAATGATGAGACATTGCTGATTCAAAGCGGTAAACCGGTGGGCGTGTTTCGAACACATGAAGAAGCTCCGCGGGTACTGATTGCAAATTCACACCTGGTGCCGCGATGGGCCAACTGGGATGAGTTTCGAAAGCTCGATAAAATGGGCCTGACCATGTACGGTCAGATGACCGCCGGTTCGTGGATCTACATCGGTTCGCAGGGAATTGTACAGGGTACGTATGAGACGTTTGCAGAATGTGCACGTCAGCATTTTGATGGTTCACTGAAAGGTAAGCTTGTGGTAACGGCCGGACTCGGAGGCATGGGCGGGGCACAGCCTCTGGCCGCAACCATGAATGGCGCTTCTTTTCTGGGCATTGAAGTAGATGAGAGCCGGATCGACATGCGAATCAAGACCGGCTATTGTGATGTGAAATGCACCGACCTGGATGAAGCTCTCGAAAAAGTACTGGATGCAAAAGAAAAAGGCGAAGCGCTCTCGGTTGGTCTGCTTGGAAATGTGGCTGACATCCTTCCGGAACTCCTGGAAAAAAATGTGATTCCTGATGTACTCACGGATCAAACCTCCGCCCACGATCTGCAGCTCGGTTATATTCCATCCGGATATTCTCTGAAAGAAGCCGCTGATAAACGGGATAGTGATCCTGAAGAATTCGAAAAGGATGTGCTTGATTCGATGGTAAGACATGTGAAAACCATGCTGGAAATGCAGAAGCGCGGTGCGGTTACGTTTGATTACGGCAATAACATTCGCGGACAGGTGGCCGATCACCGCGGAATGAAGGAGGCTTTCGATTTTCCAGGCTTTGTACCTGCCTATATACGTCCGCTTTTCTGCAAAGGGTCCGGCCCGTTTCGATGGGCAGCACTCTCCGGCAACCCAGGGGATATTGCCGTCACCGACAAAGCCCTGCTCGAGACGTTTCCCCAAAAGGAGGCGCTCCACCGATGGATTCATCACGCGCAGGACAAAATCCAGTTCCAGGGGCTGCCGGCACGGATTTGCTGGCTCGAATATGGGGAACGTGCCGAGATGGGACTCAAATTTAACTGGCTGGTGAAAAAGGGAAAACTGAAAGCCCCGATTGTGATTGGCCGCGATCATCTCGATACAGGTTCAGTGGCATCCCCCAATAGGGAAACCGAATCGATGAAAGACGGTTCCGATGCTATTGCCGACTGGCCGCTGCTCAACGCTTTGCTAAATACCGCCAGCGGTGCAAGCTGGGTTAGCCTGCATCACGGCGGCGGAGTTGGAATCGGCTACTCCATTCATGCAGGGATGGTCTGTGTAGCAGACGGTACAGAAATGGCCGATCGCCGCTTGGAACGAGTTCTGACGAATGATCCCGGAAGCGGAGTAATGCGCCATGCCGATGC
>CAYOLE010000085.1:0-90 GCA_964404705.1 uncultured Rhodohalobacter sp.
GCGTGGAAGCGTCGCTTCTGGAAATGCTTGCCAGTTGCGGATCGCTGTAGTAGTTCCCGGCTTCGAAGGCATCGGCGGCATATTGCTGCA
>CAYOLE010000085.1:190-12222 GCA_964404705.1 uncultured Rhodohalobacter sp.
TCGTTATCTGATGTCCAGTATGTATCTCCGGTGATATCCGAATCCGTGATATCAATTTCATTTGTAGCTTCAGGTTTAGAAATAATATCATTAGATATGTAGCCAGCTTCTGAGATAAAAGACCATCCTGCAGCCCAATTTTCATATCCGAAGGCGCCGATATAATCTGCCTGCACAAAAAAGTTATCCCTTGGCGCGGCAGACTTATCATTAGTCCATGCGGGGCTCCCGCTTTCGGGACGAGGATCTAACACACCATCATCGATACGGCTGATTCCTCGTAACTGCGGATCGCTGTAGTAGTTCCCGGCTTCGAAGGCATCGGCGGCATATTGCTGCAGGAACGCATCGCTGGCATCAGCGGTAGTCTCCCCGTTCACGTTGCCAAAGCCAAAGAAGATGTTATTGGCAAGCTCAAGATCTCCGGCTTCCATCCGCGAGCGGCTGTCTTCCCCGGATTCCAGATCTTCAATCGCTACTCCCACACCGGCAAAGTCAGTAAAAATGGAATTGTAATACTTGCCCCCGGCGTTGTCGCGCAGGTTCAGCGCAAAGTTATTGCTTGTTACACCCGAGTTTGCCCCCGACCCAATATACGTAGCATTGTAGACAACCGGGATGGCATACGGCTGGCCCGTCTCCGGATCTGTTCCCCCGTCGTGCTCTCCGCCTGATCCGGCATCATCGTCTCCGTGGATTCCAAACCAAAACTGGCCCTTCCCGCGAAACCCTTCATCATAGTCGAAGTTGTCATCGCCTACAAATGCGGCCACCAGGTAGCGCGTGTCTACTGTGCCGCCAAACCACTCAAATCCATCATCCTGGTTGGCAAACACTTCAACATATTCAATCGTGGTGCCTCGGCCTACGGAACCCATAGACAGCCCGTTAATTTCGTTATCCGTGCCAAACACGGCCCCGCCATGGCGAATCGATACATACCGGAATATCCCGGAATTGTCATCGTCATCGTCTCCGCCGTATAAGTTCCGCTCGTCCTCAGGCGGAAGGCCCTCAATATAGTTGGTGCCGCCGCCTACGTTATTCGTGGCGCGGCCCAACATGATAATTCCACCCCACAGCCCACGGTCTTCAAACGTCAGGTCTTCAGGGTCATTTACATCATCTATTTCCGCGGTGAAGATAATGGGATTCTCGGCTGTTCCTTCGGCAAATATCTTTCCGCCGCGCGCTACGATTAACGCCGTTTCCTGATCGCCCGTCGTTGGATCCTCCTTGCCGCGAATGACCGTGCCCGCTTCTATGGTCAGCGTCTCACCGTCTTCTACATATACATAACCATCCATCAAATATTCGTTATCTGATGTCCAGTATGTATCTCCGGTGATATCCGAATCCGTGATATCAACAACGTTTTGTGCCTGTAGTCCTGAGAGACCACACATCACAAATATTAAGATTAGTAGTACTATTTTATTCATAACTGATTGAGGTTTGTTTTTGGATTTATGGATTAGTGATTAAAAATCGTATGTAATACCTAATTTGAATGTCCGTCCAACATTATATTCTGTTACTGTAAAATCATTGTCCTTATAGGATTGAATTGTTCTGTTGGGAGCATTAAGTAAATTTTCGATCGATGCCCTGACATTTAAGTGGTCGAAGAAGTTTTTTGCGACTGAGAAATAGAGATCATTTCTCCCCTCTTCATAAATATTGGGTGTGCCTCCAATACTAACGGCTTCCAGCCGATCGCCGAATCGATTGAAAGAAAGAGATGAGCTAATGCCGTTTTCAGGGTTTTCGTATGAAAGCATCAGGTTCAGTATGTAGGGCGACTGTCCCTGAAATGGCCGTTGAGTTGGAATATTGAACCCCTCAGCAAATTCCAATTCTCTTTGCGGAACATCTACATTTGATTCTGTAAATGCGAGATTCCACCCAATTGAAAAGTATTTCATGTAATTTGATAACCAATCCAGTGACGATCGTGCCTCAATTTCAATTCCATACACCTGAGCATCATCTACGTTTTGGTACGTTTCCTGGAAGTTGTTCGACACAACAACTCTCTCAATTGGGTTTGAAAAGTTTTTATAAAACATGCTCACTGCATATATCTCGCCGGGTCTGGTAAACCATTCCCATCGGAAATCGTAATTTTGAATGAGCGTACGTTCCAATTGGGGATTACCTGCGGTTACTCTTCCCCCGGCAAAATCGAATGCAGAAAATGGGGAAAACTCTCGAAATGTGGGGCGCCCCAGTGTTTGAGACGCAGCAAACCGAATGTTCATATTGTCCCAAACATTATACGTCAGACTGAGAGACGGTAGAATATCTGCTTCATCAATTTCACCAGGTTTTTTAGATGAATCATTTGAGATCGTCTTGATATGGGTGGTCTCAAGCCTGGCTCCCCCTACCAGTGTTATTCGATCTGATATTGGAAATTCAACCATTGAAAAAGCAGCAAGAACTGATTGCTCCCCCGTATAATTATTCGAGGGAATAGAGGCATTTTTTATATTTTGACCAAATCGAAATACGCCCGATCCGGTTGTATCAATAATGCCAATGCTCTCATTGGCGAAGAAAGCATTTATATCACCATTAAAATTTCTGTATCGCAATCGTCCGAAATCATAATCGAACTTGTTTTCTGTAAAACTGCGATCTTTTAACAGATAACTGCCTCCTGCCTTTAATTTAATATCCCTGTTAAATCCAAACGAGATGGGAAGTTCTACATTAAGATTTGCCTGCTGATTACTTTCATCCAAATTCCTGAATATGCGGGTAGGCGGTGTGGCATTAGAAGAACTAAGATTAATACTGTAATTTCTAAAAGTCGTATCGGGGTTAGAAATTTCAGAGTATTCATGGAAAAAGAACCTCAGGTTTGGTTCATATTGATTGTTATCAGTTCTTGAGACATCCCAATCTACTTTAACGTTTTTCCTCGTACCAAATGCGTGTTCGCCACTTAATTGATAAGAATCAACACTTCTTTCGACATATTTAGTTACATACGTTTCAAAAATGACATTTTGCGATTGTGTATTCTTCACAAACGGGCCATTTTGAATTCTGCCGGTTGAAAGGCCGTCTTGTGTTCGGATGTACCGGGCCGATATTTCATTCGATGGGGTTAGTTGATAACTGATATTCGAAAGCAGACCCCAATTAACATTCAAATCACTTTTTTGATCACTGAAGTTATAGTCTTCAGAAAGTTCATTTGCGTTGGGATCGGTTGCTACCCACGCTCTTGATGTTGCATCTGTGTAATGAGATACGTCCTGGCCATAATTAAGGCTCAAAATATATCCAAGCTTGTTGCCAAAGAGTGAACTTTGATTTCCAAATGTGAAGCTATTGGAAAACGACGTGAAACTTTCCCCTCCTTCAGGAATCATCTCGTTTCCGAAGGATCGGGTAACATCATTCAGATACTCTGCTCCTTCGGAATCTCTGAGTACTTGGGTATAAGATGGAAATTCCAAATTATTTTCCACTACAAGATCAGGTATTCCCCTGTTACTGTCGTAACCAAGGTAATCAGTAGAACTATTTTTTCCCTGCAGGAATCCATCCACAAACGAAGACTGAGCATTATAAGAGGTAGAAGTGCTCAGGGAAAGAGTAAAATTATCGGGATAGTTCTTAGTGCGTATGTTAACATTTCCACCGGTAAAATTTCCTGGCTGATCAGGTGTGAACGTCTTTGATGTAACGACGCTTGATAATAAATTTGCCGGAAAAAGATCAAATTGAGTCGCATTTTTATCGGGGTCGGCACTTGGTAAATTGATCCCGTTGAGTTGCGAGTTATTATAGCGATCCCCCAAGCCGCGTACATACACGTATTTACCTCCAACCACAGAAGTTCCCGTCACTTTACTAAGTGCGTCTGCCGCGTTACTGCCACCTGTTTGCGAAATGGCTTCAATGCTAATTGCATCGCTGAACGAGATTGATTTTTGACGTTCTCTTAACAAACCCGCTTCATTGTTCCGAACTACATCGGCTGTTACAATCACATCTTCCATTTCCGTTGATGCAGCTTCAAGGTCCACATCAAGCCGAACTGTTTCTCCCTCTTCAATTTCTACATCAGTGATTATTTTAGAAGTATATGAAACATAACTAACCCGAAGTGTGTAGATTCCGGGGTTTACATTTCGAATTACAAAATTTCCGTCAAGATTTGTTACTGCACCCTGTTCCGTTTCTTCGATATAAATGGTGGCGCTTATCAGAGGTTCGCCTGTATTACCATCAACTACTGTTCCAACTATCCGTTCACCCTCTGTGTCGGCGGGCTGTGCATATAGATCCGATGGATCTGATAGACTGACAGCAGAAAGAGCGGCTATCAGAATTGTTATCATTATTGTTTTCACTGTCCTTGTGGTTTAGTTTGTCCTTATTTTGTGTGCTGGACTCTAAACTACATTGACAATGTTTCCAGACTGTTTCCTGTCTGTTATTATATTGTGTACCTAAAATTATCTGAATGTTATGTACTCGTTATTCACTGAATTATAGAGATTAGCAATCAGGCACAGTGATTATAAAACAGGTGGAACAGGAGCTGACTGAGAAGTGCATGGATAAAAAAAAACCGCAAACATATGAATGAATGCGGTTTTGATTTCTTGATATTCGTTATCAAAAAAAAACTAAATTAACTAGTGTGAGGCATTCGAAGAATTCAGCTTTTATTTTTCTGATCTTCAGTATCATCCGGTATTAAGTCGAGCTGGCTTGATCCATTATTCTTATTTGAATCTTTTGATTTTTTAGATTCTCTGGAGTTTTCTGATTTTTTCTTTTTTGATTCAGCTTCTTTCGGTTTCTCTAAATTCGATATTTGACTACTTAGTTCAGCTTTTTTAGAAGGATCTTCTGCTGAATCACCATTCTCTTCAAAAATACCTTCAGGATAATCTCCTTTGGGTCTGTCTCCCAGCAATTCACGGATATCAAGATGATTAATCACCTCTTTTTCCAAGAGTGTAGTTGCCATTTTTTCCAGTTTATCTTTGTGCTGAATCAATAAATCGTATGTTCTTTTATAGTTCATTTTAATGATATCCTGGATAGCCTGATCAATTCGTTGAGCGGTTTGTTCAGAATATTTTTTATTAAAACCATAACTGTTATTTGGATTGTTTGAATCTTTCAGAGAAAGATATCCCAAATCCTCACTCATACCATATTCAGCAACCATGGCAAATGCCATTGTCGTTATTCTTTCAAGATCATTTTGTGCACCGGTTGAAATCCTCCCAAAAATAATCTCTTCGGCCACTCGTCCGCCCAGAAGAGCACAAATTTTATCATTCAGTTCTTCAGTAGTCATCAAAAAGCGATCTTCAAGAGGCGTTTGCAGAGTATATCCCAAAGCGGCAAGCCCACGCGGTACTATACTTACTTTTAGTACAGTATCGGTGTGTTCAAGGTACCAGCCTACAATAGCGTGACCAGCTTCATGATAAGCGACAATCTTTCGTTCGTGTGGATTGATCAGTTTATTTTTCTTTTCAAGACCAGCAACCACACGTTCAATAGCATCCTGGAAATCGATCATTTCCACAGATTTTTTATCTCTTCTGGCTGCCATTAATGCTGCTTCATTACATAAGTTAGCAAGTTCTGCACCGGCAAAACCGGGTGTTTGAGACGCTAAAACTTTCAAATCTATATCATCTGAAAGCTTCAATTTCTTTGCATGAACTTCCAGAACCTGCATTCGGCCTTTCAGATCCGGTTTATCAATCAATATTTGCCTGTCGAACCGCCCTGGCCTTAATAGCGCTGAATCAAGCACATCAGGTCGGTTGGTTGCAGCCATTATGATAACTCCATTATCGGAGTTAAACCCATCCATTTCACTCAAAAGCTGATTGAGGGTGTTCTCTCTTTCATCGTTCGAGTTCATCTGCATACCCCCACCCCTTGTTCGGCCAATAGAGTCTATTTCATCAATAAATACAATACAAGGGGCTTTCTCTTTTGCCTGTTTGAAAAGATCGCGTACACGTGCAGCACCCACACCAACAAACATTTCTACAAAATCCGAACCACTTAATGAAAAGAATGGTACGTCTGCTTCGCCCGCTGTAGCTTTTGCAAGCAGTGTTTTACCCGTGCCGGGAGGTCCTACTAAAAGAACGCCTTTTGGTAAACTGCCACCCAGAGTGGTGAATTTCTGAGGATTACTGAGAAATTCTACAACTTCTTCTACTTCCGTTTTCGCTTCTTCAAGTCCGGCAACATCTTCGAATGATACTTTGCTTTCCGTTTGCTTATCATAAAGCGAAGCTTTGTTTTTTCCGATGTTCATAACCTGCTGACCCGGATTCATCCGCTTGAAAATGAATATCCAGAAAGCAATGATGAGAGCAATCGGGATAAGCCAGATAAAAATACCACTCCACCAGTTTTCTTCAACTCGTACATCATAAACCACACCATATTCATCAAACATGGCTCTCACTTCGTCCCCTTCGAGCATTGTGGTGGAGAAATTAGGTACTGATGAATCTGTTGATCGCCATCTGCTTTCTTCCTGTTCGGGCCGCTCTACAATTCCTTCTTCTATTGCTTTTTCTGAGTATTCACCCTCAATGTCAGTATTATTTATGATTAATATCTCTTTAACATACCCTTCTTGAACGTACTCCAGGAATTCGCTGTATTTGATTCGTTCTGAGCTGTCTCCAGGCGCTACAAGGAAATTAAATCCAATCAGAACAAGAAACAGAACAACGTAAATCCATATTGGAAAACGAGGTCCTTTCTTCTTGTCATTCTTGTTTGACCCGGATTTCGGAAATTTTGGAGGTGTTTGTTTTTTAGTCATCTAACTTAATTATGTATCCAATCAACCCTAAAGATAGTGTATTTTCTGCAGAATAATACATTCCAGAATGGATGCCTATGAAATTTTACACTAAAGAAATGAAATTATATTATTTAAAACGATATAATGGAGTGCCTAAGCGTTGGCTTAAACATTTCTTATTTTTAATGGTATGCCCTTTCATTTAACTACTCTAACGTTCAGTCCGGTCAATTATGTTTCAAATAGATCAATTTTTATTTTTCGATCTTCTCCGGTGTTTATAACAAACTGTTTCTGTTTTTCTACAATTCTGCCAATAACAGAAAAATCATTAAATTCAGCTTTTAGTTTTTCAACTTCTTCTTCATTCACCGTAAACAGCATTTCATAATCTTCGCCGCCATAAAATGCATATTTATCTACATCTTCCTGCATCTCATCGGCTACATTCCGCACTTCAAATGAGATGGGGATCGCCGGTGAATAGATCTCGATTCCTTTATCAGAACTTTTCCCAATTTTCTTTAAATCATTAACAATTCCGCCGGTTACATCCGTCATACTTGTTGGTTTTATGTCGGCTTTTATAAATCCATTGAGTAAATCTAACCGTGCTGTGGGCATAAGCTGTCGCTGAACCACATACTCATAATTCTGAAGGTCTGGTTGAAAATGATCACTGCCACTTTCTTTCCAGGCAGATTTTTCTCTTAAAAGTATTCTTAGGCCTGCCATCGCAGCCCCAAGTTCACCCGTTACACAAATAATCTGATCTTTTAAAGCACCTGATCTTTTTACAATCTCTCCCTTTTCAGCCAATCCTGTTGCTGTTACAGAAATTACGAGTATCTGATGTGATGCGGTTGTGTCTATCCCCGCTACTTGCACGCCGTACTCTTTACATGCAGCCTCTATTCCTTCGAATAATTGTTCCATCATTTGAACCGAGTACCGATTAGGTACTGCTAAATTTATGCGCAGATGTTTAGGCTGAGCATTCATAGCATAAATGTCGCTCACTGTGGCTGTAACAATTTTATAGCCCAGGTGTCTGAATGGAGTATAGGTTAGATCAAAATGCACTCCTTCAAGAAATAATTCAGATGAGGTGCATATTTGTTGTTTCTTAAATGCATTCAGTACTGATGAATCATCCCCGATACCAATCTCAGTTTCGTTTACTTCTACCCCTTTATAAATTGATAATTTTTCTACAAATTTTGAAAATCCTATTTCCTCTATTGATTTGAATTCTTTATTTGTCATGAACTGCGTTAAAAACTAAAAAAGGCATTTACACAAAGTGTAGACGCCTTTTTGTTAAAATTAGAACCGGTTTTATGAATTTTTTCCGGTATATAACTATTTATGAATGCTCAGATTTCCCGCAGAGTGGAATAATTGATACGGAGAGTATTTGCATGTCTTAATTCCTGTTGTACATCGGTAATAGTACCAAATTCGGAGTCAGCATGTACACGGAGTGATACAATAAGACGTGGTTCTTCCATCAATTTATCATACATAATATTTCGGATCGCTCCCATATCATCAATCAAAGTATCATCGATTTGAACACGTGTGTCACCCAATCTTCCTCCCCCGAGACGTTCCGGGCCAATGTAGATGTAGCTGACGAGTCGTTTTTGCTCAATTTTTTCGATGTTCTCAGCATCTGTGTATTCAATCTGAACCTGAAGTTCAACTTCTCTAAGCACAGTAGTAACCATAAAGAAGATGAGCAGCATAAATACAACATCGGGCATTGCGGAAGTGGGAACTCCCTGCTTGGTTTTTGCCTGTTTCTTTTTAAATCTACTCATTTATTACCCCTCGTCTGGTTCTGCGATTGATATTCGTTTAGGATACATATCCTTAATCTCCTCTTCCTCAACACTATTCTGTTCTAAAGCTGAATAGGGTACACCGAAGCGGTCTTGTGATGCCTGATTACGCAATTCTGCGTATGCCCCCATTACCTCATCAAGCATATCGATGTATACGTTGTAAGGTGTTCTCCTGTCTGTTTTGATCGATACTATAGCATCATCGGGTGATTCCGAGAGTTCGGGATTATTATTTGGATTGTCCACAAAATCCTTTACCCGCTGGCGTACTTCTGAGATTGCAGCAGGTTCTTCATCCAAAAGAACCATCCCCTGTGCATTTACAAGAATGTTCAGAAGGTTACGTTCACGCACTGGTGGCGGTTCTACGTCATCCGGAATAGGCGGCAGAACCAAGCCAATTCCGGCATCAACATCAATGGTAGTTACCACGAGAAAGAATATCAGCAGTAGAAATGCAATATCCGCAAGTGATGAACCATTGATTTCCGGTTCTTCTCTTCTTTGTTTTTTATCCAGCATTTTTTAAAGATTAAATGTTCTTTTTGTGCTTGATATCACAATTGCAAGTACCATGAGTGACATCATGATCACCAGTGTTAGCATAGCAGCCCTGTCGAATGTGTCCATTACTGCATAGCCAATGCCAAAAATTGCAAGCGGAACTATCATTACGCTCACTTTTTTAATATTCGCCCTGCCTTGTGCAACATTACGAATACCAGCAGCCAGTGCTAACAACACACCAATCACTATCAATCCCAACCCAAGTCCTATTGCTATAGTTTCAACCATAATTGTTACCTGTTAAGGGTTTAATTGAGATTTCTGTTACACTTCTTCTGATGGAGGGGGAGTATCATCAATTCTGTCTTCCGCTATTATTGGCTTGCCTTCTTTCATCAGAATTATTGAATCAATAAGCGTGATGGAACTCTCTTCCATATCCGCAATAATTCTGTCAATTTTAGATACACAATAGTTGTACCCAACTTGTAAAATAATACCTGCAAGAAGACCTGCTGCTGTGGTCAAGAGAGCAATTTTAATACCACGAGCTACAAGACTCGGTGAAATATCAGCTGCTGCTTCAATGGCATCAAATGCCTCAATCATACCAACAACCGTTCCGAGGAATCCAAGCAGAGGAGCGATGGCAATAAAAAGTGCCAGCCATACGAGGCCTCTTTCAAGAAAACTCATCTCGATTGAGCCGTACGTTGTAATAGCTTTTTCAGCAGCTTCAACACCTTCATCAGCACGCATTAATCCAGCCTGAAATACAGATGCTATCGGGCCTCTGGTTTGTGCACAAAGTTCCTGAGCGGCTGGAATGCCTCCTTCCTGAAGTGCTTGTTGAACATCAAGTATAAATTTTCTGGTATTTATATCGGCAAGATTGAGAGTTATAACTCTCTCGAGAAAAATAGCAAGACCCAAAATGAGAGCGATCAGCACAGGCCACATCCACGCCTCACCTTCGTTGAATTTTTCTACTAAGACGTTGAAGAAGCCAGCATCAGTTCCTGCCTGTAGGAAAAAATATCCGAAATCCGCTCCCATTTGAAGAACAGACTGAGCTAAAAGTGAAGTCATAAGGTTACTCCGCGTTATGTTTTGGTTTTGGGCTTAATTTAATGCAAAATGATAGATCATTTGAAACTAAATGTCAAAGTATAGTAATCGATTTAATTATGACAATAATTACAAATTAAATCACTTGCACGTATTTGTTTAAAAATGTTGTTAAATAATCCCAGCTAACATGTAATACATGAAATCTCCCTGAGAATAGTTTCGAAAAAACCGAAAACAATAAATAAGTATTGCAATCTGCGTTTGATTCGAAACACTACAGATTGAGCTGGCAATCACTAAACTTACAACCATAATATATTAGAACACAGCACTAACTACCAAACGTAATGTTTGAATTATTTGATTTTCTGATGTAGTCCTTCCATTGTATTGCAGGGATAGCCTGAGCAAAGATGTTGTTCGGTAATCACTGTTTAAACTCCACACCAGATTAGTTCCTCTCCCGATCCCATCAGTCAGCTCAAATTCGGCCTGTCCAGTTGCGGGTCCCTCAATCAAAGTACGCCGTAATTGTACACGAAGCCTGTTTTGTATACGTTCAAATAAGAAAAGCTGTGTTCTGTTTTCAATTGAAATAGTTCGAGCGGTGGCATTGCCTGCCGGGGAGGAATTTTGTTTATTGCTAAAGCGTGTGCGAATTTCTAACTGTGCTGAACGGCTTAAAAACAGACTTAATCCGGGTTCTGCTTCAAAGCCAGTAATATTAAAATTTCTTGAAATAAACCGGTTGTTTATATTTTCACTTCTAATCTTGCGATAAGTTGAGAGTATTCGAACTGGACGAGTTACTTGATATTCACCTTCAACGATTACATCTTTGCTCAGCGAAGACTGCATGCCAACTGCCCGCTGAAACAATGTATTTGTTTGATTCAATGTGATCGCCGCCTCTACAGTTCTCTCCTCGTTTCTCCAGCTCAATTGTTGTCGGATCAGACGCTGACCGGATATTGACGTATCCTCATTACGAAGAACTGAAGGACTTAAAAAGTATACTTTACTCAGGTTCTCTTCACGACTCGTTTCTCGAATTTCAAATAATGAACTAAGTGTCAGGTGTTCCAGATTGCTGTTCTCTGTACCGGTACTTCTAATCAACAGTTCGCCCAGGCGAATTTCATTCCGGCTTCTGAGTGTTACATCAATTACCGGGAGTAATTCGTCAGATGGTACAAATTGCCGTATATATGTACCTTCGTTCGGGGTTACTTCAGGAAAAAATTCATCCACCTGTTGAATTCCATCGTTATTCTGATCGATCCAGACATACTGGCCCAGTTCCGGACCAACTTCGATATATGTTTCCTGAAGCAGAGCGCGCATTTCTGTGTTTGCTTCATAGAGAACCTCACCCTCGGCTAAATCATTTATAAGTGAATAGTTTGTTGCAGATCGTAAGAGTACACTTCTGCTTCGCGGAGAAGCAGCATCCTGCAAAAAGGATTCTTCAAAATCTTTCTGACGAAACTGAACACTGTTTGATGTCCTGAAGTGGGCTGTTGGATGGTACTGCAAACCAAATCGTTGTGAGTAGCTGGCTGATTCCCGCCTAAGCTCATTTTGCATTGGCCGCTGATTAACCCTGTATCCCACACCTCCATCCAGGGTAAACGACGAAAATTTGAATTGTAATCCGGGATTAACATCATGAAACTGGATGGATTCAGGTAGCAAACTATCTGCCATTGAGTGTTGTTTACGCTTCTCAGTCTCCCAGTTTATATATGGAATAACATCCAATCTGCCAACATCAACTGTATACCGGGTAT
>CAYOLE010000086.1:0-1722 GCA_964404705.1 uncultured Rhodohalobacter sp.
ACCGGCCATCGCAGCTTGGATCAACCGCACATTTAACGACATAGAAGCAGAATCGGTTCGTGCTTTAGGTCTTAGAGATGCAACAGATCCGGAGATTTTTGAAGAGGCCAAGAAAGCGGATGTGGTTGTCATGAGTAAGGACGATGATTTTATCCAACTCATCGAACAAAGGGGTACACCGCCAAAGCTTATTTGGGTTACTTGTGGTAATACTTCAAATGCAAGGATGAGAGAAAATTTGTCGACAACGCTTATTAAAGCAAAAGAGCTTTTGGAAAGCGGTGAAAATATAGTTGAGATCAGCGATAAAGGAGGTTAAACATAACAATAGTCCATTGAGCACATCCTGGTTCACATACATCATCCGCTGCACAAACGGGAATCTCTATACCGGGAGTACAAATCATATAATCAGGCGGTGGCATCAGCATAAAGAGGGGACCGGTGCGAAATATTTGCGGGCTCATGATCCTGAAGAAGTGGTATTTATTGAACCGCAGGCGAATCGTTCAGCTGCTTGTAAGAGGGAGTATGAGATTAAGCAGCTTTCTAAGGTGGAGAAGGAGGAGTTGATTAATTGAAATGGCAAAACCGGTTAAATACCGCATAATAATAGGAAAGTCTCACACTTCTTAGCTGCAAAACGATATGATATGAATCTATTTTCGAGGTTTCCAGCAGGCCATCATGCAGGTACCCGTTCAGAGCGTTCCACCGCCTGGCTGGAAAGGCCATCACCTTGGCAATCTGGCTCTTGGCGATATGGCCAATGCCTCCGCGTGAGTCCGCGTTCTCAGTTTATTAATGATTGGAAGCGAACGGGCCAGGCGAAGCTCTTTACGCTGGTCCGGTGACAGCTCTTCATCGCGGGCCTGCTAACGTCTTGACAACGCCGTACCAGACTCAATCGAGCTTATATCTTCCGGTAGACGCACTTTTGTTAGCATCTTCGGGTTTGTCCACACGTATGGTATATTCATTGCTCTCAACTTCTCTGTTTTCGGCAAGAATTTTCAAATCCAGTTCAAACCATTCTGTGGTACCAAATCGGAAACACCATTCAAATTGCAGCGTTTGATTAGTAGCTTCAAAAAGATCATCAAAGATATTCGGATCTTCTTCTCCATCCGACCAGATCAGATCAAATTCAACACCACTGATGTCGATGTCATCTGATGCTTCGTATTCAATTAAAAAAAGAAATTCAGTACCCGAAGCTCCTGAATCGAAGTCACATTCGTTCACCTCGTTAAAAGAAAAAGTACCATTTACAATTTCAATCGTTATATCATCTGAACTTGTGGAGTCATCTTTACAGGATGTTAGAATCGCTAAAGAGATACAAAATATTAGCAGTCTTATTGTTAAGGGATTTATTGATTTCATGCTATTTATCGTTTTAGAGTTCTTAGTTTAGTTGATTCCCGTATTATTAATTCTAATGAAGTTTCAGTTGTAGGCTATCTCCCGACTTCTATTTCTGTAGTTCACACATATGTAATGACAAGCTTTGTTACTATACTATGATGACGAGGGTCTCGAGTATTCCCCCCGGGTCAATAGTATTCCCCACCTTTTATTGGAATTTAGTGATTCAATTTAGGACGTTTTTTTATTGGGTTCCAGTTCGGTAAAAGAATCGTTTTTCAAGCGTAATTTTTTATGGATCGATTCTCCATCAATTGCTCCCAAACCGAGTCCTAAGCCGTGCCGGTGAGTGAG
>CAYOLE010000086.1:1822-12139 GCA_964404705.1 uncultured Rhodohalobacter sp.
TGATCAGCCGGTATATTATTTACCTCTTTCATATAGCTACTTGTGCTTGTTACAGAAGAATTACGGGGTGCCAACAGAACTTATATAAAAGAAAACACTGCATTCGGGGGAATATGAGTTAAAAAACTGATAATAGAATAAGAGTACAAATCGGAACCATTATACTGTTAAATATTTTACCTTTTTAATTAATGGGTAACTGTATCTCAATTACTATGAAGTATGCAAAACATATAACAGTACTTGTCTTTATAATAATCATTGGTTCCTTAGTGGCAACTTTAACGGGAATATTTTCCTCGAATGGTTCGGGATTATATACATATGAATCGATACGAGGAGAAAAAGTGGAAATTTATGGTACTGGCATTTATCGGCACATGTCAGCTGAAGTAGCACCACAGGGTATTGCACAGGATTATGTGACTCTGCTAATGGGAATACCTTTGTTAATTCTTTCGCTATTTTGGGCTCGCTCTGGCTCAATTAAAGGTAGGTATTTACTGGCGGGCACCTTGGCATATTTTCTTGTAACCTATTTGTTTTATCTGATGATGGCCTTGTATAATTCTTTGTTTTTGGTCTATACTGGTTTGCTCGGCACATCATTTTTTGCCCTGGCTCTTACGTTACTGTCTTTTGATCTTGATGCCATTCCTGACTTGTTTAGTAGCAAGACACCAACGAAGTGGACAGGTGGTTTTTTAATTTTCAATAGTCTTGCTATCGGCCTTCTGTGGCTGAGTATTATACTACCGCCCCTGATAAAGGGTACAATAATTCCCCCAGAGACTGAACATTATACAACCCTTGTTGTGCAGGGACTTGACTTGGGATTGCTGCTTCCGCTGGGCTTTGTCTCAGGGTTACTCTTCATAAAGAAACGAGCGTTTGGGTATCTGCTGGCCCCGGTGTATTTCGTCTTTTTGTTATTGATAATGACTGCATTGTTAGCCAAGATCATTGCGATGGCCAGCTTGGGATACAATGTAATACCGGCTGTTTTTATCATCCCGATTTTTGGGATTATTTCATTGCTGTGCACCATTGCTATCTTCAAAAATATGAAAGGAATTATACCCGAACGAAGCCTTATCAATTAATCCTTTTTTTGACACAATGCGCTGCAGATTTGAGTACATTTGGGCGTTATCATAGCTAAAGAAATTCCATGTACTACCGTAGAAAAATATTGCTCTCCTTATTAGAAATGTTTGACAAACTATTGGAAAGAATCCAACTGCAAAAACTGTAGCTGTTATTTACGCAAAAAGCAGGAGGTTCCTTTATGGAATCCTTTTAAGTTGCCTGTTCTTCCAATTCTCTGAATCTGGCATAGGTTTTCGGATCAAACGGGCTTACTGAAATGATATGATCGTAACGTATAGCCACAGAAAAATCTGAAATTTTTACATCAAACTGTTCAGGATGCAGAATAATTTGTTTGTAAATGTGGCCATAAAATGTAGTAAGCTGCAATGTCTGGTCATCCGGTTTACGATATCCGCTAAAGAAAGGTGCTAGTAAAATGGATCGAATTTCATCGTTAATAGGATACCCCGTTTTTCAATTCAATAAATTCTTTCCTGTAACCCGCGACTCTCAGGAGCTCACTGCCGTTCACACTCTGGCAGGTCGTTGGATAGTTATCCAACCATCTCATACCCGGTCACTAGTTCCGGCTTATTATTCAGAGTCTGGAAAACCACACAATACCGTTCGGTGAGTTTTATCAGTGAAGCGAGCTGTTCATCATCCGCATCCGTATCGAGATGGAATTTTAGGCGGATCTCTTTAAATCCTACCGGGGCCTCTTTTGAAACGCCAAGTGTGCCGCGAAAATCGAGATCACCATCGGCTGTAATTTTTGTCTCTTCCCCGAGGCTTACTCCGATTGCCGTTGCAACCGCATTCATTGTTACGCCGGCGCATGCAACCAAAGCATCCAGCAGCATATCGCCTGAACAGGCGGCCATTCCGTCACCGCCGGTAGCCGGATGAAGACCTGCCTCTACCATCGCCTTCCCGGTATCTACTTTACAGGTGATTCCATCCCCGATTTTTCCTTCTGAAGAAAGCGTAATAACAGCAGATTCGGGATTTTGTTTATATTGAGATTTAAGAGGTGACTGAAGAGCGCGAAGTTTATCTGAGTCCATAAAATGAGATTCTAAATCTTTTCGTTTGTTGTTTTCTAAAGGTAAAGAATTGACAGATCAATTCAGGAAATCTCAAAATCGGTAACTTTTGTGAAGGTATATAAACCGTACTTTCGATACTGACTGAACCTGTTGAGTAGTACAAATATGAAATATCGGTTTTGGTTGGAACCCCACTGATTGTTTCCCGGATTCGGCTTTATGGCAGCTCCGTGCTTCCCATCAGCCACCGGTCACATTCACGGGCTGCTCCTCGTCCTTCGTTGATTGCCCAGACGATCAGGCTTTGGCCGCGCCTCATATCACCGGCGGCAAACACTCCTTCGATGTTGGTGTCATATTCACCGTGTTCGGCTTTTGCGTTGCTCCTTTCGTCCCTTTCAATTTCAAGCTGTTCCAGCAGAGGATTTTCAGGACCTAAAAAGCCCATCGCCAGCAGTACGAGGTCTGCTTTCCACACTTTTTCACTTCCTTCAACAACTACAGGAGTCATACGGCCGTTATTCCCCGGTCCCCACTTCACCTGAACTGTGTGAAGAGCTTTCACATGTCCCTTGCCATCTTCTTCAAACTTATTCGTCATAATTTCATATTGACGCGGGTCATCACCGAACTTTTTGCGTGCTTCTACCTGGCCATAATCCAGCTTGTACACATTGGGCCATTCGGGCCATGGATTTTCTTCAGAGCGGTCACCCGGGGGTTTTGGCAAGATTTCGAACTGCGTGAGGCTTTTGCATTTATGTCTCAGTGAAGTGCTTACGCAGTCGGTACCGGTATCGCCACCTCCGATCACAATTACGTCTTTGTCTTTTGCTGAAATGTATTTGTTGTCCTTATGATCCGAATCCAAGAGGCTTTTGGTGTCGGCATGTAAAAATTCCATGGCAAAGTGGATGCCTTCTAAATTGCGTCCGTCAATAGGAAGATCCCTCGGTTTTGTGGCTCCGCCGGCGAGGATAAGTGCATCGAATTTTTCTTTTAATTCCTGTGCGGGAATATCTTTACCAACTTCCGTATTCACTACAAATTCAACACCTTCTTCCTGTAACAAATCCACCCGGCGCTGAACAATTGATTTATCCAGCTTCATATTTGGGATACCGTATGTCAGGAGACCTCCAATACGGTCGTCCCGTTCATATACGGTAACTTTATGTCCTGCTCTATTGAGCTGAGCGGCGGCTGCGAGACCTGCCGGGCCGGATCCCACAATCCCCACTGTTTTACCGGTTCGTTGATCGGGCGGATCCGGCACAACCCAGCCCTCTTCAAAACCTCTGTCAATGATTGCCTGTTCTATACTTTTAATTGCAACAGGTGGGCTGGTAATGCCTAAAACACAGGAGCTCTCGCAAGGGGCAGGGCAGACTCTGCCGGTAAATTCCGGGAAATTATTAGTTTTATGGAGTCTGTGCAGGGCTTCCTTCCATTTGCCCCGATAGACAAGATCATTCCACTCGGGAATCAGGTTGTAAACAGGGCACCCCAGCGATTTTCCTTCCCAGTTGCTTCCGGTCTGGCAAAACGGGATTCCACAGTCCATACAGCGTGCACCTTGTTTTCGAAGATCTTCCTCCGGCATCTTTAAATGAAACTCTTCCCAGTCTTCAATTCGTTTTTCAGGTTTACGGTATGGAGTTGTTTGTCTTTCAAACTCCATGAATCCGGTTGGTTTACCCATAATAATTGATTGTTATGATCTTATCTTTTATGAATGTGGTTTGTATCGGGAAGACTCATCTTACTATGTATTGGAATTCAAAAATGAATACGATGAAAAATTCATCAAGAATCATCCTCCATTGCCCTCAGCCAGCCGGCGAAGGGACACTGCTCAATAAAATTTTGCTATCAAATAAATTCCATTACGTTTTGATAGAGTATTGATACGGATTGAAAAGTTGAAGCCGGAATTCGTTACGCAGTATTTTCAAGAAAAGCGTCCATTGCGGCCTGCTCCTCATCAGTTCCATTATTTTTGGCTTTTTCTATAGATGTTTGCATTCGTTCGAAATCGTAAGGCATTACTTTCACAAACTTGTTTTCCATTTCTTCCCACTTCGCTAATACTTTCCATGCCAGGTGGCTGTCGGTGTATTCTCCGTGACGCTGGATCATCTGCTTTACAGTTTTAATTTCCCTGTCGTCACTAAGCCGCTGCAAACGTACCATCTCTTTGTTGCAGTTCTTTTCAAACCGGCCGTTTACATCCAGAACATAGGCAATGCCGCCTGACATCCCGGCCGCGAAATTTCGTCCGGTGGGGCCAAGAATAACAACCCGTCCCCCTGTCATATATTCACATGCGTGATCGCCCACGGCTTCAACCACGGCATTCACTCCGCTGTTTCTCACACAAAAACGTTCACCTGCCTTTCCGCGAATGTAAGCTTCGCCGCTTGTTGCTCCGTAGAACGACACGTTCCCCACAATTATATTATCCTGGGGTCTGAACCGTATTCCATCATCGGGATAGAGGATAAGCTTGCCACCGGAGAGTCCTTTACCGAAATAGTCATTGGCATCACCCTGTAGCTCAAGGGTCATACCTTTGGGAATGAACGCTCCAAAACTTTGACCGGCAGATCCCTTAAAATTGAGATGTATTGTATCTTCGGGAAGCCCGTTTCGTCCATAACGACGGGTTAATTCACTGCCCACGATCGTACCAACCACCCGATTGATATTTTTTATGGGAAATTTGGCCTTCACTGGTTTTTTATGGGCCAGTGCCGGTTCACATACATCCATAAGAGTCTGGATGTCAAGCGCGTTGTCAAGGCCGTGATCTTGTTTTATGAGACAGCGCGTACCCACGCCTTCAGGGGCATGAGGTTTAAAAAGTACCGGGGAAAGATCCAGATATTTTGCTTTCCAGTGGTCGGTTTCGCGTTGTTTCAGCTTATCAGACCGACCGATCATCTCATCAATTGTCCGGAAGCCGAGCTTCGCCATATATTCGCGTACATCCCGGGCTATAAACTTCATGAAGTTGACAACGTATTGCGGATCACCTTTAAATTTATGCCGTAATTCAGGATTTTGAGTTGCAATTCCAACAGGGCATGTATTCAAATGGCAAACACGCATCATAATACATCCCAGAGTAATGAGTGCGCTGGTACCAAATCCGTATTCTTCCGCCCCTAAAAGAGCTGCAATTACAATGTCTCGTCCGGTTTTTATCTGTCCGTCGGTTTCCAGTGAAACACGGCTGCGAAGATCATTAAGAACGAGTGTCTGATGAGTTTCGGCCAGGCCAAGTTCCCATGGAAGCCCGGCATGTTTGATACTGGTTTGAGGGGATGCCCCGGTTCCGCCATCGTGGCCACTTACGAGTATTACATCCGCATGGCCTTTGGATACACCCGCTGCTATTGTCCCGATTCCGACAAGTGAAACAAGCTTTACATTAATTCGTGCCCGCTTGTTGGAGTTTTTAAGATCATGGATCAACTGGGCCAGGTCTTCAATGGAATAAATATCGTGGTGGGGCGGAGGTGATATCAGTCCTACACCAGGTGTAGACAGTCTTACCTTTGCAATCCACGGATAAACTTTCCGTCCTGGAAGTTCACCGCCTTCGCCGGGTTTGGCACCCTGGGCCATTTTAATCTGAATTTCATTCGCACTGTTCAGGTATTCGCTGGTCACACCAAATCGTCCGGATGCAACCTGCTTAACAGCACTGTTGCGCCAATCACCATTGGTATCGGGTACATATCGATTAGACTCTTCCCCGCCTTCGCCGCTGTTGCTTTTACCACCAATACGGTTCATGGCAATGGCCAGCGCTTCGTGAGTTTCCCGGCTGATAGAGCCATAGGACATGGCACCGGTTTTAAACCTCTTGCAAATCGATTCTACCGATTCAACCTCTTCGAGTGGGACAGGCTCATTTTCGTAATTAAAATCAATGAGATGTCGCAGAGTGGGCGGCGGATCAAGCTTGTCGTCTAATCGGCGCGCATAATCTTTATACAACTGGTAATCGTTCGTCTTGCTGGCAAATTGTAACAGATGGACGGTTTCGGGATTGTACATATGATACTCCCCGTTTTTCCTCCATTTATACTGGCCGCCTTCATCCAAAACCTGTCCGTTAACCCGAATCTTCGGATAGGCTCTTTCGTGTCTGAGTTCGGCTTCTTTCGCTATAATATCAAGCCCAATACCTTCAATCCGTGAGTCGGTCCAGGTGAAATATTTATCAATAACCTTCTGGCTGATTCCCAGCGCTTCAAAAATCTGAGCTCCGCGGTACGATTTAATTGTGGAGATACCCATCTTAGACATCACTTTTACGATGCCTTTAACGACCGCTTTATTATAACCATACACTGCCTTTTCGAACGAAATGTCTTCAAGAAGGCCTTCATTGATCAGATCATAAATGCTTTCATAGGCCATGTAGGGATTCACCGCGTCAACTCCATATCCGAGCAGAGTGCAAAAATGATGTGTTTCCCTTGGCTCCCCCGATTCCAGCACGATGCTTACTTCCGTCCGATTACCCGTTCGGATCAAATGGTGATGAAGACCTGAAACGGCCAGCAGGGCCGGTATCGGCGCGTGTTTGGCGTCGAAATCACGATCACTGAGGATCAGAATATTGGCACCGTTTTGTATTGCAGAATCCGCAGATTCGAAGACCTTGTCGAGTGATTCTTCAAGTCCTTTGCCGCCGGAACCTGCTTTAAAGAGGATGGGTAAAACCTCAGTTTTAAACCCGTCGAGTTCGATTTTTTTAAGCTGTTTAAGCTCTTCGTTCGTGATAACCGGGGTCTGCAATTCAATTTGCCGGCAGCTTTCTGGTCCGGGTTTCAGAATATTGCCCTGAGAGCCCAGAAGTGTCTCCGTTGAGGTAATTAACTCTTCACGGATAGGATCGATGGGTGGATTTGTAACCTGTGCAAATAACTGTTTAAAATAGTTATAGAGTAGTTGTGGCTGATTGGAAAGGACTGCAATAGGCGCATCGTTCCCCATCGAACCGACAGGCTGCAACATATTTTCGGCCATCGGGCCAACATTGATTTTGAGGTCTTCATAGGTATAGCCGAAAACTTTTTGCCGGTGGATGATCTGTTCGTGCTTCAGATCGGGGCCTTTAGGCTCAGGGTCTTCGACAATAGTATCAAATTTGATGAGATTCTCATTGAGCCACTGCCGGTATGGGTGCTCTGTAGCAAATGATTGCTTAATCTCTTCATCACTAATGATGCGGCCTTGTTCCGTATCAATCAGCAGCATGCGTCCGGGTTGCAGCCGTTCTTTCTTGATTATATCTTCTGGAGGAAAGCTTAACACACCCACTTCAGAAGCCAAAACAACAGTATCGTCTTGTGTTACGTAGTAGCGGGACGGTCTCAGGCCGTTACGGTCGAGTGTAGCTCCCACAATTTTTCCATCCGTAAATGCGATGGATGCCGGCCCATCCCAGGGCTCCATCAGGCAGCTGTGATATTCATAAAATGCACGCAGGTTATCGTCCATTTCCTCATGCTTTTCCCAGGGTTCGGGAATCATCATCATCATGGCATGTGGCAGCGATCGGCCACTCAGATACAGAAATTCAAGGCAGTTGTCGAATCGTTCAGAGTCACTGCCGCCTTCCTGAACAATGGGATAGAGTTTTTTGAGTTCATCTCCAAACAGTTCAGTTTCAAATTGATCCTGCCGTGCGTGCATCCAGTTTTGATTGCCGCGCATGGTATTAATCTCGCCATTGTGGATTACATACCGATAGGGATGGGCCAGCTCCCAGCTTGGAAAAGTATTTGTGCTGAACCGTGAGTGAACAAGCGCAAGAGCCGATTCCATCAGTGGATCACGCAGATCCGGGAAGTATCCTTCAAGCTGTTTGCTTGTAAGCATGCCCTTGTAAATAATCGTACGGGTAGAGAGACTGGCTATATAAAAAAAATCTTTTTCGTTTATGTAGTAATCCGTTTCCTCAACCTCTTTGGTTATCCGCCGGCGGGCAATATATAAACTTCTTTCAAAATCGAGTTCCGTTTCAAAGTCATCACCTCGCTTAATAAAAAGCTGCCGTACAGAGGGTTCTTTTTCCCGGGCTGATTTCCCCAGTTTTGAATTATCGGTGGGTACTTTTCGCCAGCCAAGAATTTCGAGACCTTCTTCCGCAATTATTTTTTCAACCAGTTTTTCGCACTGCAAACGATCTTCCCTTTCTCCCGGAAAGAAAACCATTCCCACACCATAGTTACCGGGTTCAGGCAGTTCAATACTCAGACCTTCGCACGATTGTTTTAGGAATTTATGAGGAATTTGCAGCAAAATACCCGCTCCGTCACCGCTGTTCGGTTCACTGCCGGTGGCTCCCCGGTGGTCAAGGTTGTCTAAAACAGTAAGTGCCTGCCCGACAATCTTGCTGGATTTTTTTCCTTTCATATTTACTACAAATCCTATACCACAAGCATCATGTTCATGTGCCGGATTGTATAGCCCTTGTTTGCCGGGTAATTTTGTTGAATTCATCGAATAAAAAAAGTTGATTTATAAATATGGAGAGTACAAAATAATACTCAATGTATAACGTGAGTGATAGACTTAAAGTAGATCAGGTTAAAAAAAATTGACGTCTTGAGTGGGCAAGATTCTTATATTTCATCTGGCATACTGCCAGGCTTACACGAATTCACTAATAAGTTGATCCGTGATGCATCTATAATTTTCGACCTTTCTTGGCAGAAAAACTTGTGTAATGGATACCTGTAATAGAGTAAAGAGACTGAAAACAGTGTGATAGACCGAAAAAATTACTATTAAAACTTTACTTAAAGTAATATATGTTTTGCCACTCTGCAATCTGGAAAACAATATTAAAGCCAAAAATCATGGAAGCCCTTACAGGCGAAGGTTCTATATGGAACTCTATTACGGTTTTCATCAAAAAACAGATAATTTAACACTCCAAGTTTCTATTCCCTTTTTTCAATCTTATGTGCAGCTGTTGCCTCACATTAAAGTGTGTAATTTTTTTACCAACAGACTGATAAACCATGGCATCTATTCATTTTGGAAAAGGTTGCAAAAAAGGTTCATCTTAACTTATCAGTAGTTTCATTTGCAAAAAATTCAACAAAAAAATGAATTTACCAACAATCAAAGCATGACAAATTTCAAAGCAGCAGCCATACAGTTAAATAGTCAGCCAGATGTTGAAAAAAGCTTGAAGGATGCATACTCTCTCGTTGAAAATGCAGCGGGTGATGGTGCAAGCCTGATCTGCCTGCCCGAGAATTTTGCATTTATGGGAGATGAACAGGAAAAGCTAAACAGAGCGGATGAGATTGCGAAAGCGGTTGAAAAACGGCTCCCGGAATGGGCAGTTAAATTTGGCATAACATTGATAGGTGGCGGGTATCCGGCTTCAGCAGATTCGGGAAAAATTTTTAATCGCAGTGTTTTGATTCTGCCGGATGGTTCGATTGCGGCAACATACGATAAAATCCATCTTTTTGATGTGGAAGTTTCTGAGAAAGAGAAATACCGCGAATCGGCAACCGTTCAGGGTGGAAAGGCCGAAACTGTAGTTTTTAAAAGTAATGATCTGCCTGCAATCGGTTTTTCTATCTGCTATGATGTGAGATTTCCTGAACTTTATAGAAAACTTGTTAAAAGAGGCGCTGAAATTATCACTGTACCATCAGCCTTTACCCGGCCCACAGGCGAAGCTCACTGGGAGGTGCTTCTTAGAGCGAGGGCCATCGAAAACAGTGCTTTTGTGATTGCACCGGCACAAACCGGAAAACATGGTGAAAAAAGGGAAACGTATGGTCATTCCATGATTATTGATCCCTGGGGGCGAATAATGAGTGAAGCGGAAACGAAACCCGGATATATAATTAACAAGATAGATCTTGAGATGCTAAAGGAAGTCAGGAGAAAGCTGCCGTCAATTGAACATCGAAGAATGTGATGGTATGATAGTTAAAACCTGCAAAAGTCCAATTTAGCCGGCTGACGGAGAAGGGTACTAATAAGAATCTGGTCTTAAGATTGAAGATATCAGAAAAAGGTTTTTAAGGACAGAATGCCACGAATTTAAACAACTTTTCCTTGTGAATGCCGGTGGGATTAGCGTGCTTTGCACCTTTTCCGATAGTAGGGTTCCCTATATGGAAAGCGT
>CAYOLE010000087.1:0-12030 GCA_964404705.1 uncultured Rhodohalobacter sp.
ACAACGAACAACTAACAACACCCAAACAAATCTTCTATATTTAAGAGAATCCGTTTTGAAAAAAAGATTCATCAACTATGAAAAGACATACCTCCGGATCGACGCCCAACCAATGGTTCCTCCTGTTGATCATAATGGGAACGATAATCCTGAGTTGTAGTGACAACGGCACGCCTGCTTCGCCCGATCCTGACCCGCAATCTGACCCCGATCCCATTGAATCAGAAAGTTCACTCCCGCAGTTTGCCGTGGAACTTCAGGGAGATGAGATTGTAGATGAACCTAAAGTTCCGGCCCTGTTGAAGGTTTACGAGGAGGATGGGCTTACCTTTGATGGACATATCGGCATTGAATACCGGGGGGCAACATCTCAGGTCCTGTTCGATAAAAAATCCTATGGTGTTGAGACCTGGGATGAAAACGGAGACGACATTGACGCAGATTTATTAGGGTTCCCCGAAGAGGAGGATTGGATTCTGTACGGACCCTATAGTGATAAAACCCTAATAAGAAATGTCTTTGTCTATACGCTTGCCAGAAACCTTGGCCGTTACGCATCGAGAACCCGGTTTGTTGAACTTTATATTGATGGAAGTTATAACGGCGTTTATGTATTTATGGAAAAAATTAAACGGGATGATGTGCGGCTGGATCTTTCAGATCTTGATCCCGATGAAAATAGCCCCGAAGAAATAACAGGCGGCTACATTCTTAAAATTGATAAAACAGCCGGCGATCCGGGCGGCGGAGATGCCGCTTACACGGAACTGCTCGGATTTCGTTCACAATACAGCGTCAGCGGAAATGAGATCGCCTATGAACCGTATGGCGACAAACAGAGCGAAGAAACCTATTTTTTATACGAAGATCCCGCGTACGAGGATATCACAGATCAGCAAAAGGAGTACATTCAAACTTATATGCACGAATTTGAAACGGCACTTCTGAATGATACCGATGATGATTTTAATGGCGAATATACTTTTACGGAATATGCGGACCTGGACAGTTTTGTCGATTTCTTTCTGATAAACGAACTCGCCCACAATGCAGATGCGTATAGGATCAGTACATTCATGCACAAAGACCGGGGTGGAAAACTGAAGATGGGGCCGGTCTGGGATTTTAATTTATCACTCGGAAATGATGAGCAGGATTTTCGGCAATCACCGGAAACCTGGATTTATCAGTATAATCAAAACCTGCCCGGAGATTTATGGCTGGTTCCATTTTGGTGGACGAGGCTTGCAGATGATCCAATGTTTCGCAGCAGGGTAAAAGAGCGCTGGGAAGAACTGCGTGCCGGCGACTGGAGCAATTCCTCACTGCATCAACTGGTGACTGATCTCACAGAGCCGCTGATTGAAGACGGAGCTGTAGACCGTAATTTTGACAGGTGGCCGGTTTTGGGGCAGCATGTTTACGGGAACTATCAAACCTATGAAACCTACGAAGAGGAAGTACAATATTTAAGTGATTGGCTGGATCAGCGATTGACATGGATGGATGCGGAATTGGCTTCCTGGTGAAATCGTTAGTTGTTTTTTACAGGCTGGCAGCCAACCTTTATACATCCAGTCTATTGGGCAGCTTAAATGCATCTCCGGCAATTAATCTGTATAAAACACTCAAAGAACAAATGCACTTACTGATTGTTCTTCTAAATCTTTTTTTTCCTTTACCAAGTTCCTCTTGAATACAAAAAAGGTCATATCGTCATGTTCCGAACCGCTCCCCGACCACTGATCACCTATTTTATAGAATTGCTGAATAATTTGTTTGGGAGTCTGGTCTGCCATTGTGGTCAATAAATCTTTAATGCGCTCATAGCCAAACATTTCTTTTTCTTTGTTAAATGATTCAGCCAGACCATCGGTCATCAACAATACGATATCACCTGGATCGATTTTTGTCACTGTTTTCTGGTAGGGGAATTCAACAGAGGTTCCAAGCGGCATTCCCTTTAACGGAATTTCCTCAATTTCCCTGTATTTAAAGCGATAGATCAATGCAGAAGGCATGCCGGCACCCGCCAGTTCCAGTCTGTCGTTATCATACAGCCTGCCAATTGCGAATGCCATGAATAAGCGATTAAATTTCATAAGGTGAATAGAATGGGACGCTTTTTTAAGAAATTCAACCAGGTCACTTTGGCCGGCTTTTTCAGAAAAGAGGAGTTTCATAGCTGTGACCATAATTCCGGCTTTTAACCCATGACCGGTTGCATCGCCTATACCAAATGTCAGGTTTCCATCATCATCCAAATGATAATCATAATAATCACCCCCTACTTCGGAGGCCGCTTTCATTGAGAATGAAAACATATATTGATCGCAATCCGGGAGTTGATTCGGCAGCATACTGAGCTGCATTTTCCTGGCGTCATCCAGCTCATCGCTTTTTCTCTGATGCTCTTTTTGCAATTCACCCGTCTTTATTTTAAGCAGTTGCTCTTTCCAATAAACGGCCTTCATATAATATTCCAGCCAGTAACTTGCGAACATGCCCATGATGTTGGCGGAGAAAAGAAAGAAAATATTGCTGATATATATTTCGAAAGGAATTACACCGGCCAGAGTATTAACAGCCATGTATAGAAAAATAACAGACCATGTGGTAATAGTAGCATAAATAAAACGAATTCGCAGCAAGGTATGGGCATACATGATTGCCAGGATAATACCGGCATAGTAGCTGTACCCACCGGCAGATTCGGCAATCATAACCATTCTCACCAGTCCAATTCCTGCAAGCAGTACGAGAGAACTCATCAGAAACTGAAAGTTGTGAATACCCCAGCGGACAAAGGATAATGCGATTGCAGCGGTAAAGAGCAGACAACTAAAAATTCTAATTGCCATTAATTCCGTTGCAACATCCGGAGTAATCAAAGGGTCAAGCCATGCAAAAGAGATGTACAGCCCGATTGCAAGTATTAACGATATTCTTACAAAGGAGAGTGACCGTTCTGTGTGATAACTTTCAAAATTCTTGTTTTCTTTATTTGAAGAAAAGGAGAGGGTGATCCTGTTAACGGGCGGTTTTTTCTTCTTATGCTCAGTATGTTTTATTGAGAAAGACATTATCGTCAAAGATTTATATAATTTTTGAATCGATATGTTACGTTTTTAAAAAAAATTGGTTTCAGTTCAACCCTTTTTGGCGCATTCCGAAACCCCGATTCCTGTTAACAATTAATATGCGCAGTTTTATTTTTTTTTGATGTATATCGTTACACTGCACTCTCTCCCTCTGCTATTTTTTTCAGGTTTTCTCCTTCCTCGGCCATATGTTTTTGTACAGCGTTAAACTCCCGGCGATTGAGCCAGGCTCCTAAAGGGCCGGTCCGAATCGGGATTTTTGCAATAAATAAACAGCCATTTCTCCGCGGCTTAATTTCAAAGCTTAATATGGGCATGAATAATCTCATAAGCCACCAGACAGGTTCAAATTCGATATATCGATTGGGCTCTATTTTTGTAAACCTAACGGTTTTCTTCATTAGTTTACCCCCAATATATTCTTCGAAATAAAATTCAACACCCGGTTTTAAGCCTTTCCCTTTGGTCCATTTAAATGCGAGGTGATCGGGATGCCAGTTTGTATAATTTTGATCCATTTCTTCAAAGAACCGGAAGATTATTTCCGGTGTAGTTTCTATGAAAATTTGGTCTGTAAGTGTCATAGTTCTGTATTTTTATGCTCATAAAAGCATCGGTTTCATTTATTACCCTGAGCCGTAATTATTTGGTTCATACCCTCATTAAAGTTTCTGTAAACAGGCTGCCAGTCCTTTATCTGCTCATCCTGAATTACTTTGAAAGAGGCTGTTATGGTTTTGTATAACTCGTTTGACAAAACGAGTCGAGCCAGGAATCCGGGGATGCGGTATGGAGGTTTACTGCTGGTACTATCTGCCAATTCATTAAGAGCTGCTTTAGCACGAATCGGTTCAAAATCTGTGAAATTTAATGCTTGATTTTTTAGGCGACTGACGTTTCGGATGGCGTACAGTACAGCTCGTGCTGCATCATCTGAGTGGATGTAATTCCAATAATAATCTCCGCTGCCAATAATCGGCAGTTTTCGTTGCCTGATACCTTCAATCATTTGCCGGGTAGTGACGGAATCAGCAGAATAAAATTGACCAAATCGGAGAGTTAAATAATCAACATGTTTTGCTTCGCTGACCAGTCTCTCCATTTCCACTGCTGATTTTAACATAAAAGGGAGGTTATTTCCAGCGGGTGTTGTGGAATTTACTTCTTCCCCGCTTTTGTCTCCGTAAATGCGGGTAATACTTTGTGTAATAAAACAATTAATTTTATTTGCTTTGGCCGCTTTCAGCAGTGCCTTTGTACCCACTGTTCGTATCCTATCGTTCATGGCCCAATGCATTGGCTTTTTGGGAATGGTTTCGGACGGAATAGCTGTGGCAAAGTGTAGAATTACATCACTTTTTGCAGTTGCGTTAATAAGTTCATCGCTGCTAAAAAGGTTTGCAGGTTTAGGTTCAGCACCCAGTTCTGTCAATAGATTAGTGTTATCAGGAGAACGTGAAAGGCCCGTAATCTCATATCCAGTTTCAAGCAGCAACTTTACAACTCTTTTGCCAAGAACCCCGGTAGCGCCGGTTATAAAAATCCTATCCATGATAATTGATTTAGCGTGATTATATTGGTCAGATGCCTTCAGCAGTCACATAAATACAAAGATTGTACTGAGGCATCCGTTTTCGATGGTTTCTATCAGTCGGTTTATATTTTCTCAGATAAACCTATTTTTTAAGTTATCCTTATCAATACCACTTGTTTTAGTTATCGATTGATGTACATATTTTTCACTTTACCAGAGGGGAATCACAGATCGTGCCAAAAACAGGTAATACCAACAAGTGCAATAAAATCAAAGAAATACTATCAACAATGTGGAATTATTTAAAACGAAAAAATCGTGACTTACGAAATCTCGTGACTTAATTTCATCAGCACTGATAAGATCAGTGACTCCTGTTACTTTAGATTTTCATATTGGAGCTGAAATTGATGGGAGGAATTCCGATCAGCTTGGCTGGTTTAGCTATCCATAAACTTTTGTTTTGGCTATTTTTAAATTTTTATGAAATCATTCCTTCTACAAATCAACCCAATTGATGATAACGTGCTTGATGTCTATCTGGCACAATTTGAGGAGTATGCATTGCCTGCAAAATTCATCATGACAGAAGCGGGGAAGATTGAACACTACCTTTATTTTGTGCTGGAAGGGATTCAAAAATCCTATTATCTGAATGAGGGGAAGCAGCATGTGATCGCTTTTACCTACCCGCCTTCATTTTCCGGTATACCCGATTCATTTCTGAACCAAAAGCCTTCGAACTATTTCCTGGAATCTATCACCGAAAGTCGTTTTCTTCGAATTTCATATGAACAGCATCAGGAGTTCCTGAATAAATACCGGCAACTTGAAACTCTATTCCGTAAAGCGACAGAGCAGATACTCATCGGCGTATTGCAGCGACATTATGAGCTTATGGCCTACACCATTGAAGAGCGTTTTCGCTCGTTTATGAAACGAAGCCCTCACCTGCTCAATATGGTCCCGCATAAGGATCTGGCTTCTTACCTTCGCATCGATCCTACTAATTTCAGTAAACTCCTTTCTTCGGTTAAACTATAAAAGCTGTTTCTAAAATCTTGGTCTATACCAAGAATAAATCTGCTGTGATTGCAGAAGTTTGAGTCAGTCTTAAAAAGATCACCATGAGACTAACCTACAATTTAAATCACAGTAATTATGAAGACACTAAGCTTAGCCCGGAATTGGGTAGATAAAAACGAATATCCTTTCGAGTCAAATTACATTGAGCTTGAAAGCGGAACCATGCATTATGTGGATGAAGGAGCAGGTGACATCATATTGTTTGTCCACGGTACGCCGACCTGGTCTTTCTTATACCGGGATTTTATCAAAGATTTATCACAAGATTACCGCATTATTGCTATTGACCATCTCGGTTTCGGACTTTCAGAAAAAACCAAAGAGTTCCCGGGCAGGCCGGCAGATCATGCCAATAACCTCTCTGAATTTATCCAGCAAATGGATCTGTGGGACATCACCCTGGTTGTGCATGATTTTGGCGGGCCGATTGGCTTGGCAGCCGCTATAAAACAGCCGGAAAGATTTAAACAGGTTGTATTGTTTAATAGCTGGCTTTGGGGAAACCATTCGAATAAGAAAGCTCTAAAAGCGGATAAAATCATCAATTCACTGATTGGGCGGTTTTTATATCTCCGGCTGAATTTCTCTCCGAAAGTGCTTCTCAAAAAAGGGTTCAGCGATCAACAACACCTTCCAAAAGAAATCCACAAGCAGTACCTCAAACCCTTTCCCAATAAAAATTCAAGATGGGGATTGTACCGCATTGCCCAATCACTTGTGGGCTCTTCGGATTGGTACCAGCAGCAGTGGGAGCAGCTAACGGTACTCGAAGATAAGTCCTGGCTCATTTTGTGGGGAATCCATGACGAGTTTTTCACTCATGATTATCTGGAAAAATGGAAGGAACGGCTGCATGGAGCATCGACCGTCAAATTTCCATGCGGACATTTTGTACAGGAAGAACAAACTGAAGAGGCCATTTTAGCTATGCGTTACTTCTTACAAAAAAAGAATACCAGTAAAACAACAACCATTCAGCGTTAACAGGAATGAAACTCTGCCATCTTTAAAATGTCGTTTTTTTTCAATTCAATCGCTGTATTGCTTTCTACCTTGCATTAGACACTAAAGTGAATGATATGAACAACACTGATTGCCACTTGTTCAGCAGAACCAATAACAAAAAAAACGAACAATGAGACCAACAATCAACAATAACACAGAACTCATTTTTACAGAGGATATTCACTTAACGGGGATTACCGAATATGGCTTCTCGTGGAGTGAATTGGTAAGCGGACAAAAAACACCCGGCCCGGAAGGAGCACGATTTGACCTTGCATTTGAAGGCACAGTTGATGGGCCTGATATAAAAGGTACCATCAAAGGAATCGATTATCTGGAAGTGCGGGCAGACGGGAAGTTCATGCTCAATATCCAGGCAATGATCGAGACCGAAGATGGCAAGCGAATTGCCGTAAAGGAAGATGGTATCCTTTATCCGGGTGCAAACGGGAAAGCAAATATCCAGTTGAACCTGCAGTTCACCACTCATTACCCGGAATACCAATGGATGAACCACCTGCAAGTGTGGGCACTTACTGATGTGGATATGCAACGGGGTGAAGTAAAAGTAAATGCATACAAAGGCAACTTTCAGCAGGTTTACGCAACTGCTTAATAGAGAACAATTAAACAGCAAACCAATGACTACAACAAATATAAATACTCTCGAATTAACTGAATTTACCGGAAAGAATGATCCAGGTCAGCATTGCCGGGCCACGTTCCCGATATTCGGCGCACATGGCACCCGGCAGACAGCAACTGTCTATTTTGAACTGGAACCCGGAGATGAACTGGGCCGGCATACCGACAGTGCCGAAGAACTTCTGGTGATTCTGGAAGGTGAGGTAGAAGCCGAAATCGGCGGAGAAACAGGTAAATTGACGAAAGGAGGAATTGCACTGGTCCCTGAAATGGTACCACACAATCTGGTGAATAAAGGAGAGACCAGGGCTAAAATTCTTGGCGTCTTCGGAGGAGCCAACCACATAGTGGCAACCTTCGAAAAAACCTGGATGCCGACAGATTCAAATATAGTAGATACCTCAAAGCTGGTGGAACAAAATGCTGAGGTTTAAAACCAAAATAAACGGGGCAAGTATGAATAAATGCCCCGTTTTTTTGAATCCTCATAAAGTTGATATCGTATGTACTTCTACTCTTTTTAACTCTAAAAATCAATATGAAATGAACATACAAATCAATGAACATCAGCCGGTAACGGAGCTTCGAGCGTATGTGGAGACATATTGGACAGGTTCGTTTAACCTGGATAAAGAACCTGAACTTTACCAGAATGTCGTTCCTAACGGATTTGTTGAATTGATTCTTCACACGTCGGACAGACACTGTAATCTGAAAGCGGATGAGAAATGGGCGACATCGCCCGATTACACAATCATCGGGCTTTACACTCAACCTTACATTGTACAATTTACTGATCTTGTACATGTATTTGGAATTCGTTTTAAACCGGAAGGCATTTTCAATTTATTTGGAATTCCGGCTTCCGTGTTCAATGAAGGGTATGAAGATATGGAGCACGTTTTGGGCAGGGATTTCAGGGAATTTTGCAATAGAATCAGGGAAGTTAACTCCTTGAACCAAAAGCTGGAATTCAGCAACCGTTACCTGCTGAACCAGTTGCGGAAAAATCATCCTGAAATGAACTATGTAAACCGGGCAGCTGAAATGATCCGTAAAGCAGATGAAATAGAAAAAATAGAGGACCTGCCCGGAAAAGTGTACATCAGTCTGCGGCAGCTTGAACGGGAATTCAAGAATAAGGTGGGTACTACTCCAAAAAGGTACATGCGTATTGCCAGAATTAATGATGTATACAGAAGACTCGAAAACGGGGAAGTTATCGATTATACAAAACTGGCATTCGAATGCGGATATGCGGATCAGGCACATTTTATTCGTGATTTTAAAACCTTTACAGGTATTAAACCGTCATTTTATCATAAAAACAGAGCACAGTTAATTGTAAACCCACAAATGGTCTAAATACCACTGAATGACAGGCGGATCGGGTTGGAAAGGTTTTCAATTTCACTTTTATCAGACCTGTGAATAGCTTGAGGAGTGAATAATATATAACTTTCATTTGTCAGCTATCAGCTTTCTGTTTTACCCATAACGTACAATACTGAAAGCTGATAGCTGAAGACTGATAGCTGAAAACTCCTACTCCTGTCCGCTTTCGAACACCGGTTGTAGCATATCGAACATTATAATCGGCAGATAGGGCTTTAAAACTGCATTAAATAGCTTTTGAATAATTTGGTATAGTAGTTGATGTACATTAGCTGTGATCAGTTAAGAAGAAACAATAGATTCCACAGGATTTATTTTAGCTGATTTTTTCCGTTTAACTGTTAACTGCAAGTCATGCTTAAAAACTATATCAAAATTGCGATCCGCAATCTTTGGCAAAATCCGGGTTACTCCTTTATCAACATTTTTGGATTGACTATTGGTCTCACCTGCTGTCTCATCATCTTTCAATTTGTGGCTTTTGAGTACAGTTTCGACAGGTTTCACGAGAACGAATCTTCCCTGTACCGGGTCATTATGTCCGGATCAAGAGGGGGTGGCGAGGAGATTGCAGGTACATTTACCCCACAGGCCATGGGTCCTGCTCTGGCCGAAGATATTCCGGAGATCCGGAATTTCACACGAATTGCTCCTGATGCGCCGGTAGTCTCAAACCCATCCAGTCCGGATCGTGTATTTGAGGAGGAGGGAGTTTTTTATGTGGATGCTGAATTCCTGGAAATGTTCACCTTTCCTCTTATAGCAGGCAACAGGCAGGCATCTCTTGAACCAGGTTCAGTCATGCTCTCAGAGTCAGCGGCACAGAAATATTTTGGCAGAGAAAATGCTGTTGGAGAAGTGCTTGATGTAACTGGCCAGGTGGAACAGAGTTTCCGGGTGACAGGTGTCTTTAAGGATGTGCCTGCAAATTCCCACCTGCAGTTCGATCTTCTTCTCCCGTTTGAAAATCTTTTACAGAGCGAACAGTATGAGGACGAACCGGAAGGAGGCTGGAGCTACAACAATTTTCTAACTTTTATCCAGCTTCATGATGAGGCAAACAGATCTGTTGTTGATCAAAAGATGACAGGTGTGCTTTTGGCACATCGTGCCGATATACTTAGGGAGCGGGGTTTCACACAGCGGCTGCAAACACAACCGTTGCAGGATGTTTATCTTAATTCTGAGGTTGAGTCGTTTGCCGGACTTTCGGGAAGTTACCGTACAGTGTATTTCTTCATCATTATCGGGTTGCTGACACTATTAATTGCCCTGTTCAATTACGTAAACCTGGCAACGGCCCGGGCACTTGACCGTGCGCGGGAGGTGGGGGTGCGAAAAGTAATTGGCGCACAGCGTAATCAGCTTATTGCTCAATTCTTTCTTGAATCGGGCCTCACAAATCTCATAGCGATTATATTTGCCGTGGTTCTGGCTGAGATATTTCAACCTGTGGTAAACAACTTGTGGGGAATAAATTTTATCGAATCTGCCGGAATGAACCTGTGGCTGCCGGTTTCCATTGTTTTAATATTCCTGATCAGTACCGTTCTGGCAGGACTTTACCCGGCCCTGGTGCTGTCCTCTTTCAAACCTGTATCAGTGCTCAAAAGCCTGGCAGGTTCCTTTACATCGCAGTTCCGGCTCCGGCGGGGCCTCGTGATTATTCAATTTACAGCGGCGATCGTGCTCATCGGGGGTACAACTGTTGTATATCACCAGCTCAATTACATGCGAAGTCTCGACCTGGGATTAGACCTGGAGCAGGTTATCACCATTCCGGGACCGAGAGTAGTTCCTGAAGGAACAGATTTGACGTTAGGGCAGACAACCTTAGTTGAGGAATTACGCCGGTTGCCGGATGTCCGGCAGGTTGCTACTTCATGGTCTTTGCCTGGTCAGGGCTTTAACTGGAACGGAGCTTCGTTATGGCGTGCAGAAGACGATGAAGCCAGTGCAGTCCGGGCAGTGGCTACGTATATCGATACGAGCTTTGCATCATTATACGATATGGAGCTGGTTGCCGGAAGTGGTTTTGAAGAATCCACAGCGCCATTTGGGGCTACTTCTCCGTCAGATGTATTGGTTAATGAGACTACAGTTAATTCGTTAGGTTTTGCTTCACCGGAAGAAGCGCTGGACCACCCGCTTAATATGGGCTCCACGGATAATAAAGTCCGCATCATTGGCGTGTTTAAGGATTTTAACTGGTCTTCGGCTCATACGGAACGAGAAAATATCATTTTCGGCCACACAACAGCCGGAGGAATTATTTCTCTTCGTGTAACTACCGGTAATCTGCCCGCAACAATAGCATCTATTCAATCCATATACACAGATTTATTCCCCGGAAATGTTTTCAGCTATTCGTTTATGGATGAAACCTTCGGTGCTCAGTATCAAAATGACCAGCGTTTTGCCACACTTTTCAGTCTTTTTGCCGCACTTGCTATTTTTATTGCATGCCTGGGATTGTTTGGTCTGGCTTCTTTTACTGCCCAGCAACGGAAAAAAGAGATCGGAGTACGGAAAGTACTGGGCGCATCCATATTTAATATCGTGGGCCTTTTGAGCAAAGATTTTCTAAAACTGGTTCTGGTGGGATTTATCATTGCCGTTCCCGTTACGTGGTATATCATGAATAAATGGCTGGCGGATTTTGCGTATAAGATTGAGATTGGCGCAGGAATTTTCGTACTGGCTGGCGGAGCAGCTTTATTAATTGCATTGCTGACGGTAAGCTGGCAATCGGTGAAAGCGGCAATTGCCAACCCAGTGAAGAGTTTGAGGAGTGAATGATAATAGCGGTCAGCTCTCAGACTTCAGCTTTCAGTTTTACTCATAACACGTTCAACACTGAAAGCTGATAGCTGACGGCTGATTGCTCCAAATAAAAAACCATGATTAAAAATTATTTCAAAATTGCCCTCCGAACGTTAAGGCGAAACACCATTTACAGCATTATAAGTGTACTGGGACTGGCTATTGGTATAACCGGCGCTACCTTGCTTTATCTGTACATTAACGATGAGTTAAGTTACGACAGCTTCTATGATAAGTCGGATCGAATTTATCGAATCGTGGAAATTTCGGAGAATGGCGATCAGGGAACCCGGTATTTCGGCCAAACTGCCCCCGTGTTAGGAAGTACACTTAAAGATTCCTATCCGGAAATTCAGGAAATGGTTCGTGTTTATCAGCCTGTGGGACATATCGATATGATGTGGAATGGAGAGAGAGTTCATGAACGAAACTACCTTCTTG
>CAYOLE010000088.1:0-10632 GCA_964404705.1 uncultured Rhodohalobacter sp.
AGAAAAAAAGTCGTCCCTTCCCACATTGTATATGATAATGCTGAATGCTTTTATCATTCTCTCCTCGATATGAGATTTGTGCTGTAGAGTATACAATAGTAAAACCTCCGCGTAATGAAGCTATTAATTGCTCAGCTTAACTTCCGGTTAAAACTATGATCTTACAGAAGATGCGATGTTCATTGCAGTCCGGTTTTTATGCATCTTATCTACCCATTTGGCAGATTCAGTAAGCGACATCACTCCGCTGATGTTGGTGCCGTGATGAGGTTCTATATGAATATCTCCCCTGTACATATTGATTGAACCGGGTAAACGTTCAAGTGCCTTAAATTTGCCTGTAAAAGCATAGGCTGCTGATTGTGGAGTGGAGCAGGACACGGGCGGATTGTCATCACCGTGAGTCTCATATCCCGCCAGCGGAAACTCCTTATCGGGATATCCATGCCAATGAGAGATCGACAGGCCGTTTTTCTGTAATGCAACAGGAAAAGCGGCATTCTTGTGTTCAGACTGGATAATGGAGGCAGAGATTACATTGCCAATTGCATGAGCTAAAATTACGTATGTATCGTACGAGGGCCGGCATTCTCTGGCACTGACCTGTACCGGGGTATCGATGGTGATTTCACCGTTATAAAGGCCAAGGCGCAGAATATCTTGTTTTGGATTCAGGTTGGTTTTATTGCAGCCGGAACGTGTAGAGAGCAACCAGATATTCGGAATTTTAACAATCCATTCGTTTCCGGAATGAATTACTTTTACGTAACGATCTCCCTCAATTTCTGTATAATTTCGGCCATTCCAGTTTGCGTTTTTGAATGTGTCCGAGGCTTCCGCTAATCTTATGGCAGAATGTACTTTTGTTGGAAGCTGCTTAACAAGAAATCCATAGCTCATTCCGGTGCGATGGTCAAGAAAACGCGATACAATTTTTTTATAGAACCGGTTTCTATACTGTAAATCATCAATAGAGGTATGGGCAAGCATCAGACCATTCTTACGCCAAATTATTGCCGCATTCACAAAATCGTCAATGAAAGTGGTGTATCCTTCCTTTTCTGCATCCAGTTTTCCCTCCCGAAAAGTTATCATTTCTCTATTAGGCGGCACCACCTGAGCAGCCAGTTTAGGTATCAGTGAATGCAAAATGTCGTTTTCAGGATTTTTCGGATTGTTGCATTCAATTACCGAGCCGTTCATGGTACACATGGACCAGCTTTTATCTCCAATGAAAATAGGAATATGGACAAGATTCCAGGCAAGAACACTTACTATACTATCGAGTGTTTCCTGCAATGTTGGATTATCCGGAATCTCTAAATTTTTATCAAAAATCCCTGCGATTGGATTGTTGTATAGTGTGGATACATTTCGAATTGCAAGATTTGCATCCTCTCCTTCACCTTGTTCAAAAACCACGATTCCGGGTTTCACCTTTCTGTCTTTATTCAGAGCTTCTTCAAAAGGGATTAAGTGAACACCGATATTATTAAGAGATTTTTTCAGGTTTGATACAAACCGGTCCAACCGTTCGTTTGATTTATGCGGGGGGTAAAATGTAACAGTTAATGCTTCTGCCATTCCGCGTTCAGTTAGGGGAGTATCACCGGGTATTTGGAGAAGGTCAAAAATCAAATCTGAATTAATCATAGTGAGATATATCAGAGGAATAATTCTATTTTAACGGAACTGAATAAACACTATGTATTTTATTACGTTTATGACTCCGTATCTATTTTAATAATCTTGCATTTCATTTTTGCTCATGAGAGGCAATGGTCTATATATAGCAAGATGATAAAATTTCTTATCCTATTCTCTCTAAAAGAAAATCAATGGTTTTGTAACTTTTATTATAATTGAACTATTGTCAAACACAGTTATTTATATCCATGAAAAAAATTGAGTGCCCAGCCTGCGCAGTAGAAGTCGATGAGGAAAATGATGAATGCCCTATTTGTGGCTATGAGTTTCCAAAGCAGCCTCTCTCTTTTAAAATCGGTGTCTGGATATTGATTTTCCTTGTCCTTACATGGCTTATTCTTTAAGTCCTGATCAATTATCTATCATCTATTACTGTCAGCCCCATCCTTTTTCACCAATTAGCGGCACAAATTTATATTGCTTCAACTGCTCTTGATTGTATTCATTATCTGAAATACGGGTTATACGTGTCATGGTTTGCACTTTTTGATCGCCCACCGGAACAATAAGCCTGCCGCCCACAGAAAGTTGTTTGATCAAATCTTCGGGCACAACAGGTGCACCGGCTGTTACCACAATGCCGTCATAAGGTGCGTAGGCTGACCATCCCACCGTTCCGTCTCCACATTTTAAGTTTGGCCTGTAACCAAGCTCTTTCAATATTTCCCTGGCGCTCAGGTATAATGGCTCATGACGTTCTATACTGTATACTTTTGCTCCCAGGTGGGCAAGGATTGCCGCCTGGTAGCCCGACCCGGTTCCAATTTCAAGAACCTTGTCGCCTTCTTCAATCTCGAGTAGCTCCGTTTGAGCGGCCACCGTGTAAGGCTGAGAAATAGTTTGACCGCAACCGATAGGAAGCGCACTGTCTTCGTACGCTCGATTTTCCAACGCTGAATCCACAAACAGGTGTCTTGGTGTGTTCTCAATTGCCTGTAAAACCCGAGTATTCCGGATTCCTTTTCTGCGGATCTCTTCTACCAGCCTTTTTCGCCGGTTCATAAACTTTCGATGGTTTCTTTCTTTGCTCAATATGTAATCCCGAATCGTACTGTGATTATTATATACAGACTTACAACTTATTAAAAAGATCAATATCAATCGACCAGATCGGATAAAAAGATGCTTTCACTTCATCATTCGATCCCTACAAAAATCAAAATGAGAAATAAGATAAGAGTGAAGGTTGATGGATACCGTGTGATGCTTACTCATTCATCCATTTTTAAAATTGAAATTGGATTTAATTTGAATGCTCGTATTTTCAATGCTTTAACAAAAGGTACAAGTAAAATTACATTAGTTTAAACAAATACGAACTTGTTTTGCGGATAACATTTCTTAGGAACGTGTGCTTTTATTTTAATTCAACAGATATACGTGTAAAACAAATAAACGATTGATTGTGAAAACCTACAGCGTATGATGAATACAAAAAGATGGATCTTTTTTTCGGCACTTGTAGTAGTAACCTTTCTTTTTGTGGGATGGACTGATCTTTACGCTTTGCAAGAGTCAGATACATCGAATGGCGGTTTCTACGGAACCTGGATTAGTTTGCTGCCACCACTGGTAGCAATAGGCCTGGCACTGATCACGCGTGAAGTGATTCTGTCCCTGTTTGCCGGAATCTGGATTGGAGCTTTACTTCTTGTAGGGTTTAACCCTATGCAGGGAACAGCTCAATCGCTTGACGTACTCATAGTTGCACTTGTTGATGCCGATCATATCGCTATTATCGTATTTAGTCTGTTGCTCGGCGGAATGGTGGGTGTGATGTCTCGCGGGGGCGGAACTCTTGGTGTTGTTGATGTATTGGCCAGGTTTGCAACAAGCCGCAAAAAAGGTCAGCTGTTTTCATGGGGTTCAGCACTGTTTATCTTTTTTGATGATTATGCCAATACCCTGATACGGGGAAATGCTCTGCGCCCGATGACCGACCGGCTTCTTATTTCTCGTGAAAAATTAGCCTACATCGTGGATTCTACAGCAGCACCGCTGGCGGTAAGTGCTGTAATAACCACATGGATTGGTTTTGAGATCACCCAGATCCAAAATGCACTTATTGGTTTGGCCGCCACCACCGAAGATGCAGTATTGGCCGCACAGCTCACGCAAGGTGCTGAAAATGCGTTCATCATATTTCTCCATTCACTGCCGTACTTATTTTATCCCATATTAGCGCTTGCTTTTGTTTTGATGACAATCATAATGAGAAGAGAGTTTGGCCCGATGCTGGATGCCGAACGACGTGCATCATCCGGCAGGGGAGTGATCCGCGAGGGATCGATGCCCGCAACCGATACCAGCCTTGATACACTTCAGCCGGTGGAGGGAAAACCAAGGAGATGGTATAATGCGGGGCTGCCGGTTCTTTCTGTAATTGTGGTAGCCCTTTATGGATTGTATTCTACCGGCGCATCCGCGCTCGAACCAGGCGAAGGAGGATTAACGTCGATCATCGGTAACGCCGATCCGTTTGCTGCACTACTGTGGGCATCGTTTACTGGCTGTGCGGTAGCAATTGCTCTTGTAGTCTTTCAAAAAATTCTGACAATTAACCAGGCAATTGAATCGTGGGTGGGAGGTATGCAGTCCATGTTCATAGCGGTAATTATCCTGATCCTCGCATGGGGTCTCGGAGGAATCACACAAGAAGTGGGCACCGGTACATACCTCGCATCACTTTTGCAGGATACATTACCCCTGGCGCTGCTGCCTGGTCTCGTTTTTTTTATAGCAGCAATCACAGCATTTTCAACCGGAACATCGTGGGGAACCATGGCGATTCTGTTTCCGGTGGTCGTTCCACTGTCTGTTGCGATGGGTGCGGGAGTTGGTTTTGCGGGCGGAGAGAACTACGGAATTCTGCTTGGGGGGATCAGCTCCGTGATGGCAGGCGCTGTATTTGGTGATCACTGTTCACCCATATCCGACACCACAGTTTTAAGTTCCATGTCCTCCGCCTGCGACCTGATCGACCATGTTCGAACCCAACTCCCATACGCACTTGTCGTAGCCGTTGTGGCACTGTTTGTAGGCGAAATTCCAGCGGCTTTTGAATTTATCCATCCCATATGGGGACTGCTGGCCGGCCTTATTATTCTGTACCTGATCCTGAAATTTTATGGCAGGAATCCCGAAGAAACCATTAAAAGTCATGAGTCATGAGAATTGAGTTTTTCGATCTTCTTTAATTCTGCACCCATTATCCAGAAAATGCTTCTTGCCATTCTCCAGCCGGTACTGATTCCCGATCTCCATGATCTTGCTGTGATGATGGCCGCAGATAAGATTGTAATACAAGATTCCGAACAGTGGTCGCGAAAAGGGAGAACTCACCGGGCATTGATCAGAACGCCGGAGGGAACGCAGTATCTCAATGTCCCGGTTAAAACAGAAGATCGGAAGAAGCCGATCCGCGAAGTCCGTATCGACCATTCCAAAAGCTGGATAGACCCCATTCTTCGGGCACTGAAGTACAACTACAGTAACAGCGTATATTACGATTTCTATGAGCCGGAGATCCGTGCTGATGTTACAGCGGGTGAAAACTTTGAATTCCTGATGCCGTTCGCATGTCATATTCGAAAGCGTCTCTTTCAATACCTTGAAATTGAGCTCAATGCTGACATTGTTTTCAGCAGTGAAATGAGAGATTATAGTTCAGATCCGGACCGCCTTGCCGAAAACCTGGAAGCAAATTCTTATTATCAGGAACACAACGCGCGCCACTACCAGCGCCAGGGGAAAAACAGGAGTAAACTGCCATTTAAGCACCCGGATTATCGGCAGCATTTTGACGGATTTGAACCTTATTGCTGCCTGTTGGACCTTCTGTTCCAATATGGCCCGGAAAGTTTTCGGGTAATTGAGGAGATCTGAATTTATTATCAACTCTGCTGATTACTCCGGCACTGTTTGGAATCTGCGTGTAGTTGGTGAAGCCGCCTGCCCTGATGATAGGCTAAGGAATACGCTTCTTGTTTTCAGGATCAATTGCCCAAATCCACCTCATATAACTTTTCAATTTGTTTTTCCTGAATTCGGGATGGCAGTTTGCGGAATGCGAAATTTCTGAGGGAGATAAGTAATGGATGTTCCAGTTGAGCTATTTTGCCGATTTTCCAGGAAGTATTCGTGATATAATGAGTTCTGTTTAATCGCCTTTTTTCAAAATTCTTAAAAGCTGCTTCAATAGATATATTCCTGTCCATATCATCTGCAAGGATTACGGCATCTTCTATGGCTTGGCAAGCTCCCTGCCCCATGTTTGGCGTTGTAGCATGTGCTGAATCTCCTATCAGTACAATATTTTCAAAGGCATAATGATCAATGGGTTTTAAATCTATGATGTCATTCCAGATTAGGTCTTCATCTTTGGAAGCCTTCAGGATAGCTGGGATAGGGTCGTGAAAATCTATAAAATGGTTTAGTAAATCTTTAGTAGTGTAGTTCTTAAATGTTGAGTTATTGGCTTCAGCATTGATGCAGGCAAACCAGTAAATTTTATTATCTGCCAGTGGTACTATTCCAAAACGGCCAGTAGTGCCCCAGCTCTCCGAACTTTCGTTAATCACCAGGTCCGGGGATTCTATGACTGCACGCCAGCAGGTGTACCCTGAATATCTTGGAGTTGAATGCGGAATTAACTTTTGCCGGATTACAGAATGAATCCCGTCAGCCGCTACTAAAAAAGAAGTTGTATGCTCAGTACCATCACTGAAGGTAAGCCTTATGGCATTTTTGATTTGTTCAAAGTTGATAACTTTTTTATCCGTGAAAAGTGTATTTGGATCAATTTTTGATAGCAATACCTGATGCAAATCATGTCGGTGTATCGTGAAATTATCTGCTCCATATTTTTTACTTAATCTGGCGCTGTTGGTTTTGGTAATTGTATTACCCTTTTGATCAAAGATTGTAAATGCACTTAGCAAACGGCCTTTTTTTATGATATCGTCTTTTATTCCCAACCGGTCAAAAGCCATTATAGCATTTGCAGCCAGTGCAAGGCCTGCACCCGCCACTCCGTGATTTTTTGAAGCCTCAAAAATTGACGTTTTGAAACCTGCTTTATTCAACGCAATTGCGGCGGTAAGTCCTGCTATACCACCGCCAATAATAGTAATGTCTTTATTCATTGAATTAGAAATTTAGATAAGCGATGATTAGAACCAGGCTTGTTTTTATTAGCAGAATGAATAAAATATGGAAGCTGTGATTTCTGCGATTATATATGGTGAAAGTTGCATTAATAAAATATGGAGTTTTACAATGTGGTGTTAACTAATAAACAATCTCCAGACATTTAAACATTAAAAACAACCGGGCGTACGAAAACTACTTCGGCGCCCGGTGTGAAGGCCATTACCCAAAATATTAGTTAATACATTTTTTTATGCCATTATTTCACCAGTATCAGTTTCCGGGTCTGAACAAAATCTCCCGCTCTCATCCGGTACAGGTAGACCCCGCTGGAGAGGTCTGATCCATCAAAAGTAACCTGATGGGGACCTGCGGTCATTTGCCGGTTGTTGATGATTCTGGCCACTTCCCGCCCAACAACATCATAGAGGGTCAGTGATACTTCGGAAATTTCAGGAAGTTCAAAGCTGATTACAGTTGTGGGATTAAAGGGATTTGGATAATTCTGCCCGAGCGAATATGTACGCGGATTCTCAGATGGTTCAGCGGATGTGGCCACTTCATGTTCTGAAATAAACCTGAAACTGCTGAGGCGGAATAGATCTGCACCTTCATTACCATTAAATCTCAGATAGACATCGTGCCTGCCTGATACTTCTTCAACATCTGCTGTAAATGTTTGGTAACTGTCCCAGGATTCGGTGCTTTCAATTTCAACTTCGGCAATCTTTTGGCCGGTATCTATAGAATCAAGCCATACTTCCACAATCCCGCCAGAATTTTCGCTTGATGCTTCAATTGAAATCAATTGTGGCACTTTTTGGTAACTTGCACTTCCCCTGGAACTTCCAAATTCGACACCGGCATACAGTGCCCAGTCATCGTTATTAATATCGCCCAGGTAATTACTTGATCGCTGCACGCCGTACCGGTTGGCAGGATATTGGGCTCCGATGGATGTATAGGCATCGCGATAGATATATAAATTGAAGTGTGCCGGTTTTCCCTGCACATAGGGCCCCTGTTGGTTACCGGTAAAAGCGTTGAAGTCGGCAGTATTATCCTGTTGACCAATGAGTCTTGCATCGATCGGCTCACCAATCTGGTTCCAGTCATGACCATCTTCACTGTAATAGCCTGTCATGATATGTCCGTTTCTTACCAGGCGTAACCAAACATCGGAACCGATTGTATTTTCTGCTTCGTAATAATCATCCTCAAAGCTGAATGCCAACACCTCGGTATCCTCTTCATTGACCGTACTGTATACTTTCACAAACCGGTTTTCCGGTCCGTTAAAAATCCATAAACCGGCTTCTTCCGAGGGGTCTTCCGGTTCAAAATCAACCCGTGTAATCAGCGAGTATTGGTGCTCTCCGTCATTTTGAATCAGGGTGTTGAATCCGTTGTTACGAGGCTCCATGTACAACCATCCCGCTCGGTCAGAAAGTGAGACGGTACTCAGCTGTGTTTGTCCCAGGTAGGACCATTCCGGGCCCAGACGTGCCTGGGTAAACATATCTGATTTGGGAACCATCCATGGAATACCGCTGCTCGGCAAATTGGGAGCTTCCTCGGCATCATCCGTCGGATAAGCTATAATGGGCCAGCCCTCGTCATCATATTCTACCCGGTGCAGCAATCCCTGACGCCCCTGGGCATACCAGTCTCCCTGATGATAGCTGTGGCCAATGGCCCACATGGTACCATCATCGAGCTGAACTGCCGGAGAAATATGGTTTGGCCGGTCAAAACTACCTCTTGAACCATAAAACATATTGTTATCATTAATCTCCCAGTCATCCGGATTGTCAGTCAGTGTATCACTTCGCATAACATACTGCTCACCTACTAAATGCTCGGCAAAGCTGTAATAATAATATCCGTTATACTCCCACATAACAGGACCTTCGGCCCAGCCGTACGGATTACCCTCATCTGACGGATTCAGCCAGGTAAGATCAAGAATTTCTCCGGTCGGCTGCCCGTTATCGCCCAATTCAACCAAATGATTGTTTTCATGGCCGGCCTTAGTTAACATGTACCACTTGTTGGTTTGACTGTCAATAAAAATTGAGTTGTCTACTCCAAGTCCATTTAATCCTGATGGGATATTCACCGCTGTCGGATCACTCCACGGGCCGGAAGGATCATTGGCCGTGACAAAGTACATCCGGCCTCCTCCTCGTCCAAAGTAGTGCCAGTAGGTGTCGTTGTAGAGTACTGTATGGCCTCCCCAAACTCCTCCCCCGGGATTATTACCATATGTGCTCCATTCCGGCGTAACCGGCTGGGCGATCACTTCCCAGTGGACGAGGTCGGTCGACCGGTAGATTTTTGGCGTAGGGTTAAACGATGAACCCGAAGTATAAAAGTTATCCCCGATTTTGGTTAGTGTTGGATCGGGATGATCGCCGGGAATAACCGGGTTAACAAATGTCTGAAATGACGGAGACTGCCCGAAACTTAAATTAACTGCGCAAAATAGTGTAAAAATTATAAATAGCTTTACTTTGATCATATCGATTCCTCATGCACTATGGCTTTTGGGTGAATATTAGGTAGCGCTTTCTCAGGGGTACTAAAACCGTCCTGATTTACGATTATATACGTTTTAAATGTATATATAACACTTATGGAATAGATTACAAAATTCACTTTACACCAACTATTATTCCACACCTTGTTCTTATTCTTTTATTAGACGATGTTAAGTGGCATAGCAAATTGGAGGAGTTCCATAAGCATATAGGTTGATGTTCAAAATACCCAAGGGTGAATGCTCGTTGGGTCGATACTTCAGGAATCGCAGGAAAGAAAACACTCTTACCGGGGAGATCCCACGCTTAAGTGTGAGAAGTCAGCCAAAACCATAGTTATTCGTCACGACTTATAACTTATCCTGGCCAACTTTGCTATGGCTCCAAGAATTTTAATAGCCAGATCAGGGGGTTTTTGAGCGATGATCTCTTTTCGATAATTATTCATCAATACACTCATATAAAGCATAGCCTTAAAATTCATTTTAACGGGTTTTGATTTATTGTCTGTAATTTTATCCAGAACAATGCATACATCCTCAAAATAACCTTCCATTTGATATGCCGGCTGGTGAGTGTTGTAGACCGTAACGGTATTTTGGGTTGGGTTTCTGAAAGTGTGTGCAACGCCTTTAGGAACAGTAAGCTTGTCTCCCTTTACGGCGGTTACCCACTTATCTTTAATGAAAAATTCCATTTCGCCTTCCAGCACTTCATATGTTTCGATGGCATCCGGATGAATGTGTACTAATGGATCCTTCATATTGCATCCCGGTAAAAGTTCCCAATGCAAATCAAGTGATTTTCCATCTGTATCTGCACCAGTTTTTAAGACAGTGAACTTCATACCTAATGGCGTCATATCTAAAATCTGTCCTTTTTCAGCCATATTAATTATATATTTTTCATGTTTGATTAGGATTGAACAAAACTATTCTGATATCTTTTTTTGACAAGACTGTCTTTTAGCTCTGTTATATTGCCTTTTAAATGGTTTGGCCGCTTAAATATAGGGAATGTGATAAATCCCTGAGTTATCTGCAAGAATAGGAACATTGAAAAGTTAAAAAAACCAGCCAAATCCGCGTATCCAAAAGACTCCCTGGGAGAAACTCTTGTTAACCACTGTAGCAACATAATAAAGAGGGATAATTCATTAATGATAAGAAATCCTTCGTATGGTTTATAACCACTTCATGTATTTCAATTGCCAAAAAATGCTGAATCTTTGTCTATT
>CAYOLE010000088.1:10732-12028 GCA_964404705.1 uncultured Rhodohalobacter sp.
TTTTATATTGTAGTAATATAATTAGCGTTTTAGGGCTGTCTCACAAAAGCTGAACATTAAACGTTATCTGAAAAATCCTGCGTTAAAATCATGTACAACCACTGTTCCTTTCCCGAGCATTTGTACCTTTTGCCGCAGTCGCTCATATACGGAATCGCTAATATCGCCGTAAACTTCAATTTTCAACAGATCAAGAAGATCAGCAAACTTACGAAACTCCTCTTTTCCCACATCCATGTGGTATTTGAGTGATTCAGAGTCAGGATGAATAGCAACGACCGTCATTTGAGTACGTTCTTTGTTAAAAAAGAAACTGTAATAGATAAGTTGGGGAATATGTTCTTCAACAAACCCTACTAAGTCTTTTATGGATCTTTTGATTTCCTCAAACTTGCCTTCGCGAATTTCTGATTTATCAATATAAACGATTGGTTGAGACATATCTGCATTCAGTTTAAAAGTGAAAAATTTTGCGAAAAACTTATTCGATTTACTTAACGGTCTGGCGGTTGTGTGGCGAGGCAACTACTTTTCCAAAGTCTCGGATTGTAAACTCGTCCACCCGAACTGCCTGAAATTATTCATGGCCTTCTCCCCGAATCATACATTACGATTCGGACAAACTCAACACTATCCAATAAGGAGAACCATGAATGTATTTTCAAGACAACACTCTTATAAATGTGATCCTATTTTGACCCGCGAAGAAAATAGATCTTCATGCAAGAAAAATGTATGTTTGCGTGCTGGATATTTTAATGTGCGGGTTATAGCAATATTATTTCATGTTTTTGTACGTGAGTTTTGTAAACATGAAATATTACCCACTTTTTTTAATCTTCAAGTTCTATGAGAAAAGTCCTACCATTTTTTATGGTGTTGGTTCTTGTAGTGTGAATGACATGTAATCCATCAAAAATTCACTCTCAAAAGAAATATCTATACAAACAAAATTATTCTTGTTCCAAATCAGATTTCCACCACTCCCTTTCTATAAAAGAAGCAGGTAATTTTCAGTCATATTGGATTTTAAAACGGTTTCTTTGGGAAAAGCCACAACATCACCCAATTTTTAAAAAATTCTCCCAAACCTGGATATCAAGTTTAATAAATGGTTAAAAAATGTTTTTAAGAGCTTTTCCAATCATGTTATGTTATATGTAGTTGTGCATCGTTATTTTTCAATTTCAACTACAATCTTTCCTAAATGCTTGCCCTCACCGAAATATTGAATTAACTCTGGGATTTTATCAAATTCGTAGGGGCCATCAACAACAGGTTTTATTTGTCCCTTTT
>CAYOLE010000089.1:0-12005 GCA_964404705.1 uncultured Rhodohalobacter sp.
AAAAAGTATTTCAAACTTTCCGGGTAGTTCCGCCGGATGGCGGGATAATCGTCGTCCGCCAGATAACAGCTTTCGAAATCTTCGAGTTCTGCTCCCGACGAAATCTTATTATATATACATTTCGTCTTGTTTGAACGGATGCAAATATAAGGCGATGAAACCTCGTAAGTCAAGTACTATCGATAAAAAAGTAACTTATTTCTTAAAAAGAAAAAGCCGCCCAAAAGAGCAGCTTTTGTATAACGAAAAGCCAATAGATCAATTATACCTTTCCAGAGTTTTTCATGTCCTGGATTTCCAGCCTGATTTCCTGAGATACTTTCTTTATCTCCTGAAGAGTTTTGCGGGCTCGTGTACCGGCAGCTTTATTTCCTTTGTCATAAAATTTTTCCAAATCAGGCTCCAGTTCGGAAATTAAAGATTGTACCTGTTCAATTCTGTTCATATAACTCCATGGTTAGTTAAGGTTTACTCTGAATTTCTGTTAAGAAACTTCAACAAAACTATGTAACCACGGCTTAAGGATCAAATTAAAAACCGTATTTCTTTCATTCTGAACGGTAATTTTGATAAAAAAACCATCAAAATTCTTAAATTCATGACCGGAATTTGAATAAAGACTGTGATAGTTAAGAAAGTTTAGTGGCATTTTTAACTTCCGGATATTTTTGGAACTCAAAAGCAGTAGTTAACATCCCTTCAATCAGCTCATCCTGGAATTCAACAGGCACTGACGTTTTGATGAATTCCGCTGAATTATCTGCTTCTGAAATTGAAACAGGTAACTCTTTCTTAATTATTTCATCATCCACATTTCTGGCAAACAAAAATAGATCTTTAATATTGAGTGATTTTTTTAAGGCCCGGGCTACATGTGCCAAAGAACCCGATACAGGTTTTTGTTCTTTTACAGAATAAATTAATGATGAGATCAGGAGAGCGGGCTGATCCGGCAGCTCACTGATTTTTTTTACATCTACTTCTATTTTCTGTTCAGAAATGCTGATCATTTCTCGTTGATAACCATTTAATCCGATGGCAGAAACTCCATGATCGGCAAATAATGCAATCAGCCGGTGATTAAGATCTTTTATAGCTCGAAACCGGGCTTCTTCGCGCATCACCCCGGTTTGTATTATGCGATCGGTATAGGCGCTATCGGAATGAAGTATTAACCCGCGGTGTTGATGAGCTGCTATTGCTTTGGCGAACGATGACAAAAATAACCCGTTGTCAAGATGATCATGATCTAATATTGCAATATAATCTATGCTCATTTTATTAGTTTGCTTGAAGAAAATGCGTAAGGCAGAAGATGCATAACTTTATGCGTAGATAGTGTATTGTCTCCATGATGAAGTTCTACATCTTTATCAGGCATCCATTCCATTAACACTTGTCTGCACGCACCGCATGGACTACTAAAATCGCCTCTTGGAGCATATACTTTTAACTTTTGGAATGATACAGCGCCAAACGAGATCGCACGGAAAAGTGCCAGCCGCTCAGCACACAGGCCCAGAGACCAGGAATTAACCTCAATATTTACTCCCGGTACAATTCCTTTTTCGGTATATAATAATGCAGAAACCGGGAAACCTGAATGTGTGGTTACGGCAGAATCAATAAGATCTTTCAAAAGATCATCTGGCTTTCCGGCCTCTTTTATAAATGGATCATAAAATTTAATTGCATCAGGAGGGTGGGGGAGCCGGTTTAAATCGTATTGTTCAACCCAATAGGTTTGCAGTTCTTCGTTTGCTGCTCCGCTGTAGAAAGAATTCGGCTGATCACCATTTCCCAAACAGCTGCATATGGCGCCGTGCATGGAAGTAATTGTCAAAGGAAAAGAGATATTTTCAATCCGAACCCCAGTGTAAGCCGTTCCGGAATCACCTATTACCACACACCACTCTTCATCATTATTTGAATAGGGTGAATAGATGTGCTGTTTGAGTTGATTTAGTTTCATTCAGTAAGAAGACTTTTCATAATTGCATCCGCTATCCGGGCGCGGATCCTGCTAATTTCCCCGCCTGTATTCCTGTTTGGATAGGTTCGGTTGGTCAAAATAATAATCGAAATATCATTATCGGGATCGATCCACAAACTTGTACCTGTAAAACCCGTGTGGCCAAAAGAGTTATTACTTGTCAATGTACCGGCAGTGCTGAACCCCTCGCTTTTCCGGTCGTAGCCATAAGCACGCTGATTGAGGGGCGATTGCCTTATAGTAAACTTCGCCACTATTTCGGGAGACAGGTATTGGCGTCCAGCATACGTACCGCCATTAAGTATCATTTGTGAAAAAATAGCGATATCCCTGGCATTTGAAAACAAACCGGCATGGCCTGCAATTCCATCCATAAAATAGGCTCTTTCATCATGAACAACACCCTGAACAATTCCCCGGTTATACACATCATCGATCTCGGTGGGGGGGATTCTGCGGGTCAGCCAGCCACCCACATTCCGGGGTGTGAAGTGTGTTGAGTTCATTCCCATAGGGATAAAGAAATTACTACGTATAAATCTGTCAATTCGTTGATCGGTTATTTTTTCGACAATCTCTGCGAGCAATATATAGCCCAGATCACTGTAGGTATATTGTTCACCGGGCCTGGCTTCCAGGGGTTCATTGCGAATAGCTTCCAGAATTTCACCACGTGTTTTTAGTTTATCCACATAGGTCTTAAATGCGGGTAAACCTGAGGTGTGCAGCAACATATGTTCTATGGTGATGTTTCGCTTTTCACCGGTATCAAATTCAGGAACAAAGTCAGCAACCCGGTCATCAAGCGATAGGCGATCCTGGTCTATAAGTTTCATGATTGCAGTGGTCGTCGCAATCACTTTCGTTAACGAAGCAAGATCGTAGATATCATTATCAAGAACAGGCTTTGTTTTTGAATAATCATGATATCCATATCCCTGATTCCATACCAGGGCGCCATTTTTCATCACCCCAACAACACCACCGGGAAATACTGAATCATCAATAGCCTGTTGCATAATCATATCAATCTCTAACAGGGATTGGGTTTCCATGCCGGCAGCCTCAGGTATATCGTATCTTAAAGCACTATGATCGAAACTGAGTCCGTCTCCAATATTGTACATACCGGGAATCTCGGCTGTGAGTTTACCGCGTACATGATCAGCAGCAAACAGGCCGGGAACAGATTGTCGTACCTGATTAGCATCTGTAGACCAGGCTAAAATATGAGAATCAATACCGGGCAGATCTCTCAATATATATGGGTTACCAAAGGCCATCAGAACAGATGGGGTTTGTACGGCCGTTAATTCAGTTACAATATCCCGCAGCTCCAGCGGCAACTGTATTGGCTGATGCGACCGTACCATAATAAACGAACCAATTATCACCAGATCGGCCCTGCGTGCGGCTTCCAAAATTTCTTCCTTTTCATCTTCCGTTGTCCGCCGATCAATATTTTGATACGATACTCTGTTATGATAAAGGCGCATTTCGCGGGCAAGGTTACTCCCTGTTGTGCCTGATCGGTCGTCTGCTACAGTAACTACCAACAGATTTGGAAATTTTGTGTCGGTAATCGGCAGGATGTCCCCTTCGTTACTTAATACTGTAAGCGATTGTCTGGCTATAGAATTTGCTATTGATTGATAGTTTGGTGTATTGATTTCCTGGTTTAGCTTATCAATATCAACCATAGGTTGATCGAAAACTCCGCGCTCTTTTTTAAGAGTGAGCAGCTTCCTGACAGATCGCTCAATTCGTTCTTCCGATAAGCGTCCCATCGTTACTGCCCGTTCAACATCGGCAATCGCTGTAAGTTCATCGGGACTGATCAGCATCAGATCAGCACCCGCGAGGAGTGACAGTATAACAGCTTCTCCTGGTGAATAGTGATTGGTAATTCCCTGCATTTCAAGACCATCTGTTACAACTAAACCGTCAAAACCAAGTGAATCGATCAGAATTCTATTCAAGACCGTTTCATCGAGTGTTGAAGGCCGGTCAATATTTTCACTTATATTTGGATAGGCAATATGCGCACTCATTATGCTCTGCAGCCCGCTTTCTATATTTACCCGGAAGGGTACCAGTTCCAGCTCATTTATCCGTTCGTAACCGTGATTGATAGTGGGAAGTGCCAGGTGCGAATCGGTGTCGGTATCTCCGTGACCGGGAAAATGTTTAGCAGTTGCCAGCACACCTTCGCTCTCAATTCCCCTGATAAAATAATTACCATACATTGCAACTATTTCCGGTTCGCCCGCATACGAGCGAACATTTATAACCGGGTTATCAGGATTGTTATTAACATCCAAAACCGGTGCAAAAATTTGATGCACTCCCAGAGCTTTAGCTTCTCTTGCAGTAATTTTACCCTTCAGGTATGCATTTTCAGGATCCTGGGTGGCCGCTATACCCATGGCGGGTGTAAACCGTGTAGCCCCACGAACTCTCATTGCGGCCCCATACTCCATATCCTGCGTTATCCAAAGGGGAATATCTGCCAGCCTCTGAAGCTGGTTGGTCATTACCCCCTGGCCATACACATCACCCTGCATAAAAATAATGCCACCTATGTGATGATTTTCCACAAGCCGTTTGAGTCTTAAATAGCGCGCATCATTTTCGTTAACAAATGAACCATACGCAGGAACAACGAAAAGCTGTCCGATTTTTTCCCGCAAGGTCATAGACTTTATAAGTGAGTCGACATCAACAGTAGAATCTGCTCTTTTTTTTTCTTTAATCTGAACCTCTTCATCCTCCGGTTCGAGTAGTTCGGGAGTTACAAATTCAGCCTCGTCATCCGCTACCGGCTCAGTGGTTTTACAAGAGGAGGCAAGAAAAAGGCCCAGCATTACGATTAAAAGTGTAAATAAGTAGGATACACGCATCATTAGATAAACAATATTTTTTGAAGGTTTAATAAGTTCAAATGCATAAGATCGAATTCAAGTAGTTTACACAAATGTACAATGACAGACGCTACTGAATCGAGAGCGGTTCCAGTTTCATTGTTCTGTGATTAGTTTCACGGAAAAATGTGCTGTCTGAATAAATGTACCGGTATCTGCCATCTACCCACATCTCCGTCTGATCGCCATAATTACTGGACAATGAATGGCCAGATTGGCCGGTTGGAAGCACTGAATAGGTACGCGATGGTGAACTGAAATCAACTATTCTGCGAATCGATGGGCCAAGAGTTACATCAAAAGGATTATTCCAGCTATACTCTCCCTTATTGATCGTCATTCCGTGGCCGGGTGTGGCCACGGGGTCTCTACTAAGCAGATTTCGTACGATAAGCCTTAATGCTCTGGGAGAATCAGGATGATCAGAAAGTTCACCCAAAAGGGGCGGCTGTAGTGTAAGTGTATGCAAGGACTCCCAACGCCATTCAAAAGGTTCCGGACCAAACTGTTCTGTAAGTTGATCTACTGTCAAAAGCATGGCATTTCTTACCATTTCATTTCGAAAGGCAATATTTTCTTCCTCCACAATATTAAAAAAGGAACTACCATCGGTAAGTATATTACTGACCATTATAACTGGTAAACTTTCCAGCCGAACTAATCCATTATACAGATGTTCGGGGATATCTCTTTTCAGGATGAGTTCAGAAAGATTCAGAAATAACAGATCAAAAAGTGTGGCGGCAGTAGAGCTGGTGTTATATTCGTAATCCCAGTTTTCGAGATAGGACAGAAATCTGTCGAATTCATTATTCTGCTGGGCGGATCTGATCAGTGGAAGTAGAAATTCTGTTATCTCAGCCGCATGTTCTGAATAAATATCATTTTGTATACGTTTTATATCCTCAACATTTGCAGAAGGGTTTTCATCAAGCAAATAGCTAATACGGGAAATACGGGAGGGAGGGGACCAAAATCGGCCGATGTAGTGTGGATAGTTTTCTCCACCAACCCTGTTATTAGCATTCGCAACATACCCGCGTTCGGGGTTAACTTCACCCGGCAGCTCGTTAAAGGGAATCCACTGATTCCAATCATGTTCAGGATTCCAGCTATGGCGAAATAATGAAGGGAGAGTTTCCCGTATGGGCAAGTTACCGGCACCTATAAGAGCAATATTATCCTGATTGTCAGCATAAATAAAATTCATGGAAGGCGATCCAAAATGACTGAGAGCTTCAGTAAATTGATCCAGTGTTCTGGCCCGGTTCATTTTATAAAATGACCAAAGCTCCTGGCTGATTTCATGCCCAACCCATTGCATAGCAATAGGTATTTCATCCATATTATCTCCATCCGGATGCACTTCATTTATAATGGGACCATGCCTCGTATGCGGGATACGCAAATAATAATCATCCTCATCTGCAATTTGAATGATTTCCTGTTGCCAGGTAAATTCTTCAAATACAGGTTCACCATCCAGGCTATCGGCAACATATTGATCAGAATTTGCAGGATTGGATTTGACAAGAAAGAAATCGGTATCATCAGCCATCATATTTGTAATACTCCAGGCCAGATATTTATTTTGACCCAATATAATGAAAGGGGCACCCGGTATAGTTGCACCGGTGATAGAAAATTCAGGCGTTGTTGCGTGCAGCTCATACCAGTAGCCGGGAATGTTTAGTCCCATATGGGGATCGCCGGCGAGAATAGGACGGTTCGATATCGTACGGCTCCCGTTTACAGCCCAGGCATTGCTTCCTACAGCAGATCCGTGTTTTCCCATAGTTTTTCGTACCTGAAACTCCCTGTCGAGAAATTTATTCGTTAAAGTCTCTAAGCCATTGTGATTCATAAGATTATTTGAAAAGAAATCATAGCTTTCCAACGGGTAGATCTGCTGTAAACGATTTGTTCCAATTTCATTTGCAATCTGAGCCAGTACCAGTTCACTTTTCCACTGATTGTTCTGATCCCAGGCCATTAACCTGCCTGTGGCAATAGAATGAGTTGGAGTCCAGGTTGGCGGCTCAAGACCCAGCAATGTAAGTTCAATGGGCAGGCGGTCACGATTGTCTTCTATATATGCGTTAACACCATCTGAATATCGTTGTAGAGCAGTTAGGAGGGAGTCTGGGGATTCCGCCTCAATTTTTTCGGCGGTTTTCCATATTCCGATCGTTCGCTGATGCTTATCCAGCTCCAGAAACTCACTGCCAAGATATTCAGCAAAACGACCTTCGGCCATGAGCTGAGAAAGTGTAAGCTGCCAGAGACGATCCTGAGCATGAAGATAACCTATGGAGAAATACAGATCCTCTTCTGAGTGGCTATGGATATAAGGAACACCATACGGATCCCAATGAACATCCACACCTTCTGATATACCGTTAACTTGAATAGTGGCAGTATAATCGGGAAGCTGATCGTAAAAGGTATGATAAATGGCAATTCCTGCAATACCAACGATTAAAATGATTACAAAAACAAATAGGTTGAATAAAAATCTCATCAGCTATGCACGGGGAATAAGGTAATTTAGATTTGTAAATCCTCGCTAAAATACATACTCTCAATGCCGAATGAAACGTATTCAACACAGAAAATGGATTTTAACAGTATGAGTAAGATTGAAAATATTGTGGTTGTTGGCGGCGGTACCATGGGTAACGGTATAGCGCATGTTTTTGCTATGAACGAATACAGTGTAACTCTTATTGAAACAAAAAAAGAATTTGCCGATCGGGCGCTTAAAATTATTGAGGGTAATCTGGCGCGAATGGTAAAGAAAGAGAAAATAGGGGAAACAGAAAAGAATCAGACACTGGATCGTATCACTACCAGCCTCGATACTGAGTCTGCTGTGAAGGATGTCGATCTGGTAATAGAGGCCGTACCAGAGGTGTTCGATATCAAGAAAAAAGTGTTTCAAACCATTGATAAACACGCACCCGGGCATACCATTTTTGCCAGTAATACATCCTCAATCTCCATTACCAAACTTGCAGAATGCACTAACAGACCCGAACAGTTTGTTGGTATGCACTTCTTTAACCCGGTGCCGGTTATGAAACTTGTTGAAGTTATTAACGGCTTTAAAACAAAGTCTGAAGTTACCACACAGATTATAGAACTGGCGGATAAGATTGGTAAAGTTGCAGTTCCAGCAAACGATTCACCGGGATTTGTTTCCAACCGGGTGCTGATGCCCATGATCAATGAAGCCATTTTTTGTGTTTACGAAGGTGTTGCCAAACCAGAAGATATCGACAGTATTATGAAACTGGGGATGGCGCATCCCATGGGTCCGCTGCGGCTTGCAGATTTTATTGGCCTCGATATTTGCCTCGATATCCTGAATGTTCTCTACGACGGATATAAAGATCCGAAATACCGGCCTTGTCCTCTGTTGGTCAAAATGGTGGACGCTGGCAAACTTGGCAACAAAACAGGCGAGGGATTTTTTGAGTATTGATCTCAACAGTGTAAAGTTAGCATTTGAACGTAAATAAAAAATAAATCAGTCTATTTAGAATGATCGACCTCCGAAGCGATACCGTTACCAAACCCACGGCCAAAATGCTTGAGGCCATGACAAATGCTGAAGTGGGTGATGATGTGTTTGCCGAAGACCCTACCGTTAACAGGTTTGAACAGAAGATGGCCGACCTGTTTGGAATGGAAGCCGGCTTGTTTGTACCCAGCGGAACTATGAGTAACCAGCTTTGCCTGAATATACTTACAAAACCGGGTGATGAAATAATCATTGATGAGCTCGGGCATATTTTTAATTATGAAACAGGGGCGGCCGCACATCTTTCTTCTGTACAATTGCGACCTTTAAAAGGATACAGGGGAAAACTAACACCTGAACGAATTGAACCTGCCATTCGAACAAAAAATGAATGGGATCCCCTGAGCCGTGTAATAGCTTTGGAAAACACTACAAATAAAGGCGGGGGTGCCTGCTATTCAAAAGAGGAATTAACGGAAATAAAAAAAATTGCCGGTCAATATGGCCTTGCCCTGCATCTTGACGGGGCAAGAATTTGGAATGCTATGACCTCCACCGGGATTGAACCAGAATTTTTTGGATCAATTGCCGATACATTATCCATCTGCTTCAGTAAAGGACTTGGTGCTCCAGTGGGATCAATGATGCTTTGCAACAAGCAGCAAAAAAAAACAGCTCGGCGATTTCGCAAGATGTGGGGAGGAGGGATGCGGCAGATCGGATTACTGGCCGCCGCCGCAGATTATGCTGTTGACAATCATTGGCCACTTTTAGCAAAAGATCACAAACGAGCAATGAAATTCGGCGAAACTGTCGGACGTTCGAGACATTTCAGAATTGACAAAGAAACCGTTGAAAGCAACATTGTTTTGTTTGATGCGGTTGATAAGACAGCCGTGGAGTGGGTGGCAATCTTTGCAGAAAATGGTATAGGTGTTGTTCCTTTTGGAAAACAAACCATTCGCGCCACGTTTCATTTTCAGATTTCTGATGAAGAGTTTAATCAACTAATTGAAACAGTGGAGCAGCTGTAATTTCAGTAGTTCTCAGCACTTATGTACGTGGCTACATACTGTCGTTCTGCTTGCCGGGTCTACCCGCATCTTTCCAGAACTTTATTTTGCGGTAAGCTGGTGGATCCACACCATTTTGCTTCGCCACACTAAAGGATTTTGCGAACGCTTGCCACATGGTGATTCCTTTGGGAAAGGTGGCTGCTGACAAACAACCCTCTATCTGGTGAGCACTAAACTTAAATCTGTCATCTTAGATCTTATTTACTGCCTGATCCATTTAAAGATATCCTTAAAGCCGGCGGTGCTGCCATAGCTCAATATTCCTACTTTGTATATCCTGGCACTCAGCCACATGGTGGCAATAAAGGTGATGATCATCAGAAAAATTGCCAGACTTATCTCCCAAACAGGCACATCGCTTATCGCAAGTCTTGTTATCATCACAATGGGAGAAAAAAATGGAATTAAGGAGCCAACCACAGAAATAATACCATCTGGATTTTTTACCGCCTGGAACATGATGAAATAAGCTATAAATATCGGGGCCATAATGGGCAGCATCAGTTGCTGAGTATCTGTTTCAGAGTCAGCGGCAGATCCTACAGCAGCAAAAAGCGAGCTGTAGAGAAAGTAGCCGAGGAAAAAGAATACAATAAAATAAATAATAATCGAGGTCTCTATAGTCGGTACGCTTGTCAATATCGGAATGTCGGCCTGGGCGGCCGCTTCACCCATCAGCTGACCCGTTTCGGGGCTGCTTATAACCATTGATAAAAGGGGAGAAGCAAGTAAAATAAGACCGATAATTGTGATACCCCATATCCCGATTTGTGTCAGTGCCAGGGCTGCAACACCTAACATTTTTCCCGTTAATAACTCTATAGGTTTTACTGATGAGGTAATCACTTCTATAATTCGATTGGATTTTTCCTCTATCACACCGCGCATAATATATCCGCCATAACTGAAAATGGCGATAAATATAATCATCCCCATAGCGAATCCTACACCGGAAAGAAAGGCAGTATCATCATCTTCCTCTACACCGGCTTCCGTCAGCCGGCGTGATTCCACACTGATACGGGTACTGAATATTTGTTGTATTTCTTCAGAGACCTCAGCTCTTCTTAATTTTTCTTCGCGTATCACATCTCTCAGATCATTGCGAACAGAGGAGAGCAGTGTTAGGCCACCTGACCCGGTGTAGATCAGTTCGAGTGGAATATTTTCCTCAATATTTTTGTCATCCACTTGTACATAACCGGTAATTTCTCCCGCTTGTACCAGGGACCGCAGTGAATCCACTTCAAGGTGGGTTACGTCCAGGTAGCGTACCGGATCGAGTTCCACCATCGATGATGCAACCACACCGCTATCATCCTTAATTCCTACTTCATAAGAAACTCCGCTATCCCAGACAATCACCAAAAAGCCGATTCCGTAAATTGCGATAAAACCAAGGGGCACCAAAAGAGTAGCTGCAATAAAACCCTTACTGCGAACGCGGGTTAAATACTCCCGCTTCAGAACCAGGTAAACCTGCCTCCAGTTCATACAAGTACCTCGTTCTGGGTTTTAATATTATCCGCTCCAACTGTTGATATGAAAATCTCATTTAATGAAGGTTCCACCAATTCAAATTTTCGGATTTCAGTATGCTCCATCGCTAACCTCAATATACTTTGTGGATTTTGATCATCCAGGATTCGGATCTCAGCAAAATTAGTTGACCGGTTATTAATTCTTACACCAGAAAGTTTATCAATAAAGCTCCCATCTCCCTGGAACTCAATAAGTACTGTGTTTTTACCGAATTCTCTTTTAATCTTTCTAAGGTTGCCCTCCAGTACCATCTTCCCATTGTTAAAAAGACAAATATCATCACACATTTGTTCAACCTGCTCCATTCGGTGAGTGGAAAAAAGTATAGTTTTTCCTTTATCCCGAAGTTCTATAATAATTTCTTTCAGCAACTCACTATTGATAGGATCAAGTCCGCTGAATGGTTCGTCAAATATGTAGATATCCGGATCGTGGACAATAGTAGCGATAAACTGTATTTTTTGGCTCATTCCTTTGCTGAGCTCACCTACGGTTTTCAAGTGCCATTCTGCGGCTCCAAAACGATTTAACCAGTAACGTATCTGTTTTTTAGCCACACTCAAACCCATTCCTTTTAGCTGTGCCAAATAGATAAGTTGTTCTCCAACTTTCATTTTTTTGTATAGGCCGCGCTCTTCAGGCATGTAGCCAATCAGTTTTTGAGTGGCGGGGCTTACCTTTTGATTATTGATAGTAATTGAACCCTGATCAATGGGAATGATATAGTTGATCATTCGAATTGTCGTGGTTTTACCAGCACCATTCGGTCCCAGTAACCCCGTAATTCTGCCTTTTACCACATTGAAAGTTACATCACTGACAGCCGTGGTTTTGCCAAACGTTTTACTCAGATTTTTTACTTCAATTGTATGGATCGGAATCATTTTAAACAATTCTTAAATAATAGGTAATCAGTTTTAAATTGATGTCCCTCTATATTTTAACACGCG
>CAYOLE010000090.1:0-1340 GCA_964404705.1 uncultured Rhodohalobacter sp.
TAGATGGGTAGTCCAAATGTGGCTTCAGTAATCAGGAAGTCGGCTTGCGGCGGTGCGTTAAATCCCTCGGTGGCAGGCGAGGGCGGAGTGCGAAAATCTCCGGTGTAAAGCAGCGATCCGTGGCCGGATTCAATGTAGATCATGGCTGATCCTAATATATGACCGGCCGGATACAGTGTGGCGGTAAAACGATCGGTGGTCACTGAAGCGCCAAACTGCAGAGGAGTAGATTCTCCCCTAAAACCCCTTAATGCCATTAGTTTTAGGGTGGGAGCACTTGCAAACGTGTGAACCGATCTGTTGCGGTGCATATGATCAGCGTGGGCGTGGGTCACAAATGTGTGGCTGGCTCCGGGATGGGTACCATCCATCGCAATTCCGAGATCGGGCAGATAAATTCCCTGGTAGCCGGCTTTTCTTAAGCGCATCTCTTAAAGGTTCTTTGAGATCAATACATAACACAACATGAATAATACAACGCCAATAGAGATCATATTGATTCCGGCAAAACGCACTTTTTTATGCAATTCTCCACCAACGGCAAGTATTTGCTTCGAAACCACCGACCATTGCAGCAACATCTGTCCTACGGTATAAATGATGATCAGGCTCCAGATAGAAAAAATCAGCTCAATCCAGGAAAAAGGAAAGAAACTGAGCAGTAAACCGGGTAATGTAAAAAGGAGCAGGTATTTAAGGACTGATCGAAATACCTGAGGTGGATCATCATAAGTCGTGGCAACTTCTCGTAAATATTCAGCCATCCGGTGCTGCTTAACTAACAGGTAGAGACCGTAACTGATTAGCAGTGAGCCGAGTGCTATATAATATGCGATGAACCACTGTGCTGAAAATGAGGTGAACATGAGCTCTGATAATGATTAGCAGGTTGTAAATAGTATGATCTATTCTATTACCATTCTCTGTTCTGTACTCAGTAATTTTTCGGGAATAGAGTTAATGATCGACTCCCGAAATGCTTTTATAATGGATTGTTTTAGATGCTTTCTGCTATAGGCTAACCGGACTTTGCGGCTGGGTACAGGTTTGCTAAATTCTTTGAGTACCGCGTTCGAGCAATCCCCATCAAAATGCTGGGTGGCAGTCCAGGGCAAAAGAGTCATGCCATAATTTTGTTCAACAAGCTTTTTCAGCGTTTCAAGATTGCCGCTTCTGAATTCAATTTCGGAACCTCGCTTTCTGGTAGCTTCCTTGCATATTTTAACGGTTTGATCTCGGAAGCAGTGACCTTCATTCAGAAGCCAGATGTTGGTCTTTTTAAGATCATCAACAGAGAGCTTGTCTTTCTCTACCAGTGGATGGCTTTTAGAGAGATATCC
>CAYOLE010000090.1:1440-4478 GCA_964404705.1 uncultured Rhodohalobacter sp.
TGCACAATATCGGTAACCTTGCGGGCATCCTGTAAAATCACACGAGCCTGTTCAAGTACTTTTTCGCCGATTTCGGTAGGTACGACAGGTGATTTCGATCGGTCGAATAAAACAACACCAAGTTCATCCTCGAGTTTGTGAATCTGCATACTGAGTGTGGGCTGCGTAACGTAGCTCCTGTCAGCTGCTGTGGCGAAATGGCGGTATTTGTCAACCGCTACAATATATTTGAGTTGTGTTAGAGTCATGAGTAGGTTTAATTATAGAAATAGACGGAAGATACTAAGAAATAAAAGATTCAGCCATTATGGATAAAATTCAAAAACAGCTACGAATTACAGGTCGGGTGCAAGGTGTAGGCTTCAGACATTTTACCCGGCAAAATGCACGTGATCTTAATATTAATGGATGGGTTAAGAATTTACGTAACGGTGATGTCGAAATCCTTCTGGATGGCACCGTGAGTGATATCGAGGAGATGGTTTCCCGCCTGAAGTCCGGTCCGGTGGCAGCCAGGGTTGATGATATATATGAAATTGAAAGAAGTGATGCATCCGGTAAACCAATTGAAGGTTTTACAGTTAAGAGATAGATGCTATGAATCATATATCCATCCGATGAACATAAAACCTGTAATTAAGATTTTAGCCTGGCTTTTAGTTGGGTATCTTCTGCTTGTGGGACTGATGACAATCTTTCAAAATCAACTGATTTTTTATCCATCAAGCCGAATGATAGACACTCCGGCACGTCTTGGAATGTCTTGGTCGGAGCACTGGATTGAAACATCGGACGGAGGAGTAAAGCTTCATGGCTGGTTACTTGGCGACACTGACCATCAACCGGTTGTGGTTTATTCGCATGGAAATGCCGGCAATATCAGCGGGCGTATTGGCATTGCCGGCGATATAGCCCGGCAGGGAGCCGCCGTTTTTTTCTATGATTATCGCGGTTATGGCCGAAGCGGCGGATCGCCCAGTGAACAGGGTATCTACAGAGATGGCCAGGCAGTTGTAAATTATTTGCAGCACCGGCTGGGAATATCCAAACAGCAAATGATATTTTACGGCCGTTCGCTGGGGGCAGCAGTGGCTGCCAGGCAATCGGCTGAATTTGGTGGAGCGGGTTTGGTGCTGGATTCAGCCTTTCTTAATGGAAAAGAGATTGCCGCCGACATCTATCCCTTTATACCCGGTTTTTTGATCACAATCCGCTTTCCTGTGGATGAGGATCTTCAACGATCTGATGTTGACCGTGTGATGATCATGTATGCAAAAAACGATCGAATTATAGGATCCCGTCATGGCAAAAAACTGTACGAGATTGCTTCTGCAAATAAAGATGTACGGTTGGCAGAACTTGAAGGAGGCCACAACGACAGTTTTAATGTATCGCGTGACCTGTATGTTGAAAACTGGAAATTGTTTTTAGACGATTTGAATTTCCTTTCTTCCGGCGATTAGCCTCTTTGAGGGGTGAAGGGGCTATGCCGGGCCATCCGCAGGAAAGAATCAAGAATCAATTGTTCATAAATCTCATTTATCCGGGAGAGATTTATAACCTTGTCCGAATCTATCGTACCCCATGCGATTGCTTTCTTAGCAGAATTGTCCCAAATAAGATAATTAGTTTCGAATGTAATTCTTGGCACAACTTCAGGTTCATGGCCTGCGTATGAATCCCCGCCAACAAGCTCCTCGTAGGTTTCGAACCGAAAACCATCAAGCATAAATACAAACCGTGGAGTTTCACTCTCACTTTTAAGTTCTGTACCGTCAGAAGGTGCCACAAATTTTAGGTTCGTTCCACCCTCAGAAAATTGTCTTACTTCGAATGAAGACTGATTAAGATCGATAGCGCGCATCTCGCTTTTTACATTAGCACCGGTAGCATCACGAAAAAGATTTTTTAAGCGGTCTCTGAATAACGGCTGTTCATTTATACGCAGTTCTCCAAATTTGTGTTCAGGTGTAATATCAGGAAAATCGTCTCTTTCAATTACAAGTAACGAAACAGTTTCATTGCTGTAATCTCCGTTCAAATCTGGTGATACATATTGTTTTGTGGTTCCAGAGCATGAAATAAGCAACAGAGATAAAATTGAGATAATAAACAGAGTTGACTTTTGCATCTTATAGTAAGTAAATGATTTTCGTTTTACGTAGTTTTTTCATCCCGCAAAATTATGGGGCAGAAGTTTCTTAAAAAGGTTTTTTGATCAGGCTATTTAAATGGCATTTTGATGAATGAATGACAGCCGTACGGATGATGAGTGCTTATTGATCACTATTCAGCGAATTGTAATGTTTAAAGAGATTGGCGACATCTTTTACATCATCAAACTTGATATTATTTTGACTGGCATAATCTTCGAGCTGATCTCTATGAGAAGGAAACGATCGCATCACGCGCCGCTTGTTCAGACTTCTGATCCTGTCAACATCACTATCACCAAACTGTACGTAGTAGTTTTCTGACGGTACATATTCTTCAACCTGCGTTGCCTGGCCATATCCGGAAACGTTCTCGTGATAATTCACACCATATTTCACCATAAATTTTGCATCACCGTCAGCCAGTACAGCCACGAATTCATCTTCACTCAGCCGTCTGGCATCGAAGCCCTTAGTAAAGCGAATTATGCCGTCTGCTGCATACAATTCAAACTCTTCTATCGTGTTGCTGTCAATGGCAAAAATACTATTGCCATCTCTGAACTGTACGGTTCCTTCATATGTATTAAAGCGAACCGGAAGTACATTTGTGGTTTTTCCATTCTTAAATGTTACGGCACCATCTGTAAACTCTTCATTGAAAAAGGGTGATCCTTTGGTTTCAACTGCTTGATAAGCAGGTACATGAGTTGTTCTCGCCATATCCCGCATTTCATCAACGGTAATACTGGTTGTGCCATCCTGGGCATGAACAGTGGAAACTTCAACTATGAAAGCGAACGATATTGCGACAAGTGTTAAAAAAAAATACTTCATTGAGGGTAAATTTTAGATGATGAATGCCTTACTAAGGTAATAGGTGTT
>CAYOLE010000090.1:4578-11879 GCA_964404705.1 uncultured Rhodohalobacter sp.
ACTTCATTGAGGGTAAATTTTAGATGATGAATGCCTTACTAAGGTAATAGGTGTTTGATGAAAATAACAGCCTGCATTGTAAAATATTGTTCAATTATAGTTTATGAAGTCAGGTTTTCAGTTGAGAAGAAATTTCCGCCGATTTAATCTGTTAATGGTCTGAATCTCAATTATATTTGTTGATCTGACATCCAAAGAATTACGAGCAAATTCCCCGATATGTACCTTATTTTTGACACAGAAACTACCGGACTTCCCCAAAATTACTCAGCGCCGCTTACCGATTTCGATAACTGGCCGCGCTGCGTTCAGCTTGCCTGGCAACTTCACGATCACACCGGCAAGAGAGTGTCGGAAGGGGATTATATTATTCAGCCCGATGGATTTACAATTCCGTTTAATTCGGAGAAAGTGCATGGTATCTCTACCGAGAGGGCCCGCGAAGAAGGGATGCAGTTAAGTGAGGTAATGGATGCATTCTGCAAGGATGTGGAACGCACAACTTTTTTGATTGGCCATAACCTGGAATTCGACCTCAATATTATTGGATGCGAATGTCTGCGAATGAAGCTCGACAACCCAATGGACAAAAAAATCCTGATCGATACAAAGGATGAGTCCACCGACTATTGTGCCATTCCGGGAGGCCGTGGCCGCTACAAATGGCCAACTCTTGCCGAACTGCACGATAAGCTGTTTGATGTAGGTTTTGAGGAGGCGCATAACGCGGCGGCCGATGTGGATGCCACTGCACGCGCATTTCTGGAACTTGTTCGCCTGGGTGTAATCAAACCGCAGCTGCCACACGACCTGGAACTGAATACCAAATCTCCGCGGGAATGGATCAATCCTGATCACTACATGCCGAAGGTGGAGGAACTGAAGCGTAGAGGTATCAAAGATGACAAGGATTATGATTCGGCAATCGATTTGCCTTCGCAAGACGCTGATCCGGTAAAAATCAAAGGCTCGTTCAGTCATCTGCATACCCACTCGAAATTTTCAGTGCTGGAAGCGGCCGCAGGTATCGACGATCTTATTGAAAAAGCGAAAAAAGACGGGATGCCCGCGGTGGCGCTTACCGATCGGGGGAACATGTATGGTGTGTTCAGTTTTGTACAGAAAGCGCATGCAGCCGGTATTAAGCCGATCATCGGGTGTGAGTGCTATTTTGTGGAAGACCGCCATCAGAAAAAGTTTACGCGTGATAATAAGGATAAACGCTATCAACAGGTGTTTTTGGCTAAAAATCGTAAGGGATACCAAAACCTGGCAGAGATGTGTTCGCTCGGTTTTATTGAGGGATATTACTACAAATTTCCGCGGATTGACCGGGAGCTGGTTCAGAAATACCGCGAGGGACTGATCGCCACAACAGGCGGGCTGCAGGGCGAAATACCCGATCTGATTCTGAACAAGGGCGAAGAACACGCCGAAGAGGCGCTCAAATGGTGGATCGATCTGTTTGGCGATGATCTCTATATCGAACTGATGCGCCACAGCCTGGAAGAGGAGGAGCGGGTAAACAAGGTATTGCTAAGGTTCGCAAAAAAGTACGACGTTAAGGTAATTGCCACCAACAACCTGTTCTACATGGAACAGCAGGATGCAAAAGCACACGATGCACTGCTATGCATCGACAACGGGGAGCTTATGAGCACACCGATCGGGCGCGGGCGTGGTTACCGGTTTGGATTTCCGAACGATCAGTTCTGGTTCAAGACGCAGGAGGAGATGAAAACCCTCTTTGCGGATGTACCGCAAGCGATCACCAATACGCAGGAAATTGTTGACAAGGTGGAGCCGATAAAACTGGAGCGGGATGTAATTCTGCCAAACTTTACCCTTCCCGATCCTTTTGATACGGAAGATGATTACCTGCGGCACCTGACGATGAAGGGGGCTAAAAAACATTATGGCGATCTGACTGACGAGGTAATTGACCGGATTGATCACGAGCTCAATATTATTCAGTCGATGGGATTTGCCGGGTACTTTTTGATTGTTCAGGATTTTATCGCCAAAGCACGAGAGATGGAAGTTTATGTGGGGCCGGGTCGGGGGTCAGCCGCGGGATCCGTTGTGGCCTATTGCACGGGAATCACCAACATCGACCCGCTGAAGTACGATCTGCTCTTCGAGCGTTTCCTGAATCCGGAGCGGGTGTCCATGCCCGATATCGATATCGATTTTGATGATGACGGGCGCCAGCGCGTGATCGATTACGTGGTGGAAAAGTACGGAAAATCGCAGGTTGCGCATATCATTACATTCGGCTCGATGGCGGCGAGGTCGTCGGTACGTGATGTGGCAAGGGTGCTGGATCTTCCGCTGCCCGATGCCGACCGTATCGCCAAGCTGATTCCCGAGACGATCGGGATTTCGCTGGAGGATGCGATCCGGGAGGTTCAGGAACTGCAGGAGATCAAAAAGAAAGACGATCTGGAAGGTCAGACCCTGAAAATGGCGGAGACGCTGGAGGGATCGGTCCGGAATACCGGTATTCATGCGGCCGGTGTAATTATAGCTCCCGATAAGCTGACCAAATACATTCCGATCGCCACGGCTAAAGATGCTGATCTCTACGTGACCCAATTCGATGGAAAATATATCGAAGATGCCGGGATGCTGAAGATGGATTTCCTGGGCCTTAAAACTCTTTCAATCCTGAAAACAGCGATTCAGCAGGTGAAAGAGAATCACGGTATTGAGCACAATCTCGACGACATCCCGCTGGAAGACGAACCGACTTTTGAGTTTTTCAAAAAGGGCCTCACTATTGGCGTGTTCCAGTTTGAATCGGAAGGGATGCGGAAGCACCTGAAAGATCTGAAACCGGAAACGATCAATGACCTGATCGCCATGAATGCGCTCTATCGCCCCGGCCCGATGCAATTTATCCCCGATTACATCAGGCGAAAACACGGCGAGGAAACTGTTGAATATCCCCATGAAGATCTTAAAGGAATTCTGGAGCCTACCCACGGTATTATGGTTTACCAGGAGCAGATTATGATGGTAGCGCAGAAGATGGGTGGCTACTCGCTTGGTGAAGCGGATGTGCTGCGGCGGATCATGGGTAAGAAGAAGGCTGATTTGCTTCCTCCCGAAGAAGAAAAATTTATGCGTCAGGCGCAGGAGCTTGGTTACAGCAAGGCAGTTGCCAAAGATGTTTTTGATAAGATGGCTCTTTTTGCAGGCTATGGATTCAACAAATCACACTCCGCGGCCTACTCCGTTGTGGCATACCAGACGATGTACTTCAAAGCCAACTACACAGCCGAATATATGGCAGCGGTGCTGAGCCACAATATGAGCGATATTAAAAAGGTGTCGTTCTTTATTGAAGAGTGCCAGCGGCTGGAAATCGCTGTCGATGCTCCCAACATCAACACGGCGGAAGGAAAATTTGTGGTGAGCGACGGGCGGGTGCAATACGGTATGTCTGCTATTAAAGGTGTTGGATCCAGCGCGATCGAGCAGATTGTGGAAGAGCGGAAAAAAGAAGGAGAATTCCGAAGTATATTCGATTTTGCCTCGCGGATCGATACGAGGGTTTGTAACCGGCGCACAATTGAGAGCCTTATCCAGGCTGGCGCTTTCGATACCCTGCACGATAACCGAGCCCAGCTTTTTTCCAGTGTAGAAGATGTGATCAGCTACGCATCACGCAAACAGGAGGAAAAGCGTCTGAATCAGGCCAGTCTTTTCGGCGGGGAAAGTGGCAGCGGGTCAGGTTTTGATGAACCAAAATTGCGCGACTGTCCGAAATGGACCAATATCGAGCGGCTGAACCGGGAGCGGGAACTGATCGGATTTTACCTGAGCGGTCATCCGCTGGATCGCTACCGCGAGGATATCCGGTTGTTTGCTTCACATACGCTGGCGGAGGAGAAGATAGGCCAGATGAGCGATCGTGAACAGATCAAGATTGTGGGGATTATTACCGGCGTAAAGCAGATCAGCGATAAAAAAGGACGCCCGATGGCATTTGTACAAATTGAGGACCTTGCCGGAGCGATGGAGGTACTCGTTTTTAGCGATGTCTACGATCGCCACCAGGGGCTGTTGACACCGGATACCATTGTTCTGCTCGAGGGTACTCTGAGCCTGCGCGGCGGCCAGCCTAAAATAATGGCCAACACGCTTGAACGGGTTCAAAACCTGCGCGAAAAATTCCAGAACCAGCTGATGCTCAAACTCCAGCTCGAAACCTCAACACTTACCAGAGACGATCTCACCGAGATGGCCACGCTGATGAGCATCCATAAAGGAGAAACACCGGTTCGTCTGCGAGTTCTGAGTAAACACGCAAAAGGCCCTCTAAACATGAGTGTGCGAAAATTCGTAGTGGAACCCAACAACGAATTGCTGAAGGGCTTACGGAATATTGTGGGGAAAGAGTCTGTTGAGTTGACGAGAACATCTTAGGATAGATTTGAGATAAGAGATATTAGATTAAAGATAAAAGCAAACCCTCTAAGGGTTCCGAATCCTTGAAGGGGTCAGGGAACAGGGAGATATTTCGACTCTACGCCGAAAAACAATGTATTTCGATCAATAGGACAGCGGGTGCATTTTTTTAAAGCGGCTTTCAAGTAAATCTACAAAGAGTTTTTCCGAATGGATAGCTGTGCGGAAAACCTTGGAGAATTGACAATCAATTTTGAAATTTTCTCCTTTTATTTAAATTGATTGAAATAGTATTAAAATGACCAATCATGAATGATCCCGATTTCAATACCAGAGAACTCACAAAAAAGCTTGAAGATCTAAAACCGGTCTTGGTAAAAGAATATAATGTGAAAGAGCTTGGGTATTTTGGTTCTTTTGCTTCAGGAGAAGTTTCAGAGTCAAGCGATATCGATATTTTAGTGGAATTTGAAGAGCCGCTTGGCTGGAAATTTTTTGAGCTAAAAGATTTTCTTGAAGGGCAACTGGGCAGAACTGTTGACCTGGTCACAAGAAATGCATTAAAAAAGCAGTTTCGAGAGTCGATATTGAGTAAAACTATTTACGTATGAAATGCTGAAAATTAATTATAGTGAAAATGATGAATGTTCGATAAGATCTCCCTTCCGAGGGGAGATAATGAAGAGCGTCCAGCTTTTCATTTGAGGGGTGTAATTTGTCAAACAAACCCTGAGGCAAAGGATATTATTTGCCTGTAAAGTAAACCTCCAAGGTTTTGAAAACCTTGGAGGTTTTATACAGATGAACTATTTTGGATGTTGAATTCGAGGACAAAAAGGCAGTCTATGAAATCAATTCTGAATATCTCCCTATTTACACTGGCATTTATCACATTGCAGGCTTGTGGTTCCTTTCCGCAGCAAACCGCCTCTCATATACACGGGGAAGGTAACCCCGTTGGACCATCACACGTGGAGGCAGTGAATACTTTTGACAGTCAAAGTGAAGAAACATCCGGTCTGAGCTTCAGTCAGCCGGAGGATGTTTCTGTTTTGGACCAGACAAAGGCGGCCGGCATCGGAGTAATTCTGATTCCGGTATCTATTATGGAAGGTTTCACGATTTCCGATCGAAACCTGAGGTTCTGTCGCTCCTTTTTTAAATCGTCGTGTGAACATCTGCGGCAGCAGGCCGGCCAGCAAAACAGATTCCCCCGTGCACCGGTTTCGTTTTCGGATGAACCGGACAAATAACAGAGCTTCGGAAAAAATAAGCTGCATTTCCCAATCATGTTAACAATAAACCTATGAAGATTTTCACAGCACTTTTAATTACATCGCTGCTGGTTTTATTTGGTTGTGGAGTAACTGATGATCCGCCATCAGAGGAAGAGATCAATCAGCTCAATGTGCAGATAGAAATGAAACAAGACTCGGATGAGCAAGGGATTACATTTATGTTTTCCTATTCTCTGCCTCAGTTGAGCGACGTTTTGCTTGTGATTGAAGACATTGAAGGAAACGAAATGGGGCGCCCGGTTGATACTACCCAGCAGCCCGGTAATTATGCTGTCAGTCTGGAAGCCAATAACTACCCAGATGGTGAGTACCAGTATGAATTGCTGGCTGAACCTGTGGGTGGATCTGAAAATCTGCGGAGTGCCGGTTCGTTTGTAATCGAAAGGTAATTAGCTTTGGATCAGGCTTCCATTTCTTCAACAAACTTCACAACAAAACCTGTATTTATTCTATTCTGAAACCTTTGCTGTTGAGAACTGACATTACCATAATTATTTTCGCTTTTCTTTCCGCCTGATAATATGGTGATCTGCCGACCACCTGCCACCGCCGTAAATTAAAAAAACAATTAAGAGCACGAGTACAAGTATTGAATATTCCAGTTCAGATGCGGTTACCATAAATATATCACGGAGATGAACGAAAAAAACGGCACCTACCAATACGGGAATTTGAACAGCTACGGCAATTCTTGTTAATAAACCAAGAGCCAGCATAAGGCCGCCAACGAGATGGGCAGCGACTACATAGTGAGACAGAATAAAAGAAGATATTGCTGTGCTTTCTTCAATCAAAACATAGATTTCCGCAATATTTTCGACAAAAACATATCCTTTTATGAAAAGCAGTAGACCGAGAAATATGCGGAGTATTTCAATAGCATAGTGGCGATGTTCAACTAACCAGCGAGTATTGGAAGTAGCCGCATAGGTTTCCATATCTGCATGAAGTGTGGTTAAAAATGCTACCTTTCAATGTACAAAATCATCTACTTCTTAATTTAAGTGAATAGAACTAAAACCCAAAAATATGGATGATCAATTTTATATTGGTTTAAAACATAAAATTTAAGGCTGGCTTTCTGTTATGCCAGCTTCCGTGCATTTTTTTGGATTTATAGTGCTTCGTTTTTTTTCGATCTTCAAAAATGGCAACTCAGATTCTGATGAGTTTATTTTTTCACCGCCTTAAACGCTTCTTCGGCTGAATGAATATCTGAATAATCACCCCTCAAAACTTTCAATGCATGCTTTTCCTGATCGATTTCTTTACGTGTTCTGAATTTAAGTAACCTGAGAACCGACAATGGTGGGCACCAGCCCTGAATTGAATGTTGTGCAAAAAAGCCAAGTACTACTGTTGGCAAAGCAAGCCACTTTCGATCTTTTACAGACAAGATAAGACCGGTCAGCGCCAGGGTCGACATATTTATATTTAAAACCCGTTCAATGTCCCACTCCTTTTCCAATTCATTAATTCGTTGAGTAATCACTTTTTCTGATAGATTGAAATAGTGTTTAACATTTTCATACGTCTTTTTATCTATACTCTGGTTGGCACGCTCCGTACTGCTCTCTCTAACTCTATTCC
>CAYOLE010000091.1:0-11842 GCA_964404705.1 uncultured Rhodohalobacter sp.
TCATCTATAAACGATTCAACATTTGTGGTGACTAAAGACACATCTTTTGTACAGGGTATTATTGAATATTCCGAGAACACAGCTACATTTACTCCATTTAATACATTTGATGCCGAATCTGAACATACAGCAAAAATTACCACCGGCGTCAGAAGTGTGTCGGGAGGCTCATTAGCAGCTGAGAAGGAATGGAGATTCACCACTGGAGGCAGCACAGAACAAAGGGAATCTGTAGAATTGGGTACAGTCAGGAATTATGTTATTCTCGCTCAATCTGCTATTGTAAATATTCCTGAGTCCGATATTACAGGTGATCTCGGTTTAAGTCCCGCTGATACCAGCTCAATTACTGGGTTTAATCTGACCGATGCTTCAAGCTATGCAACATCAACACAGGTAAACGGCAGAATTTATGCATCCAATATGTCAGCCCCTACTCCATCCAACTTAACTGTTGCTGTTGAAGATATGGTTACTGCTTATGATGATGCAAACGGACGTACTGACCCGGATTTTGTTGATTTACACAACTCAGATGTTGGGGGCAGAACTATTAGCCCCGGTCTTTACAAGTGGAACAATAGCTTAGATGTATCCTCCGATATTTTTATATCCGGGGGTGCTGACGATGTTTGGATTTTTCAGATTAGTGATAATCTGAATATTAGTTCGGGTGCAGTAATGACTCTTAGCGGAGGGGCACAAACCAGGAATATATTCTGGCAGGTAGGGGATGAAGTTATAATAGGATCAGGTGCACATTTCGAAGGTATTATTTTATCTCAGAGCGATATAACAATGGATGCAAATGCATCTCTCACAGGACGGATAGTAGGACAAGATTCCGTAATTCTGGATTCAAATACAATAAATCAATCCAATTAAAGAAACCCTAAAGCCCCAAAAACAGACTATTCATCAACAGAGAGTTAAAGCAGTTTCGGGTAAAACCGGAACTGCTTTTTTAAATTTTGGGCAGGTTGATTAATTGTGAATTTTATCAGAATTGATTTACAGAAGCCCGGTAAGACGATAGTTTATCAGTTAACTCTGCACTTACTTCCGAAGATTTAAGCTATTATTCATCAGATACAACTCCAAAAGTAGGTATTCAAATCGTAGCATGATCACTAATCGCTTTCGCCGCCAGCCAGCCATTGGTCCAGGCAGCCTGAAAGTTGAATCCGCCGGTGATGCCGTCTATATCGAGAACCTCTCCCACGAAATAGAGGCCGGGTATTTTTTTACTCTCCAGTGTATCCGGGTTTACCTCCTTCAGAGGAATACCGCCACAGGTTACAAACTCCTCTTTGAAGGTTGTTTTACCCTGTATATTATAAATTCCGTGAGTGAGTTGCAGGGTGAGTTCATGGATCTCATTATTGGAGATATCAGCCCATCTTTTTTCCGGCTTGATGGCGGCGAGCTTCAGGAACCTTTCCCATAAGCGGGCAGGTAATGAAAACCGGTTCTGTTTAATAATCATTTTGCGGGATCTATCATCCCTCATCACAACCAATTGATGCCGAACTTCTTCCTCATTCATCGGGTGCAGCCAGTTAATCTGCACATCAAACCGATACTCTTTTTGGTGCAGCTCCCGGGCTGCCCAGGCCGATAGTTTCAGTACGGCAGGTCCGCTTAATCCCCAGTGTGTAATCAGAACAGGACCGGTTTCTGTAAATGTAGTTCCTTTTATTTGTACTTTCGCCAGCTCAACCGATATGCCTGCCAAATCACTGAAAATCTTTTCTCTGAAATTAAAGGTAAACAACGAGGGAACAGGATGATTGATTGAATGCCCCAGGTCTTTTAACCATTTATAGGCATTGTCGCGATTACTACCGCCGGTGGCAACTACAAGAATATCGCAAAACAATGGATCAGTTTTATGCAGATGAAGCTTGAATCCGCCGCCAGCCCTGCGTTCAATACTGTTCACTTTTGATTTGGTTTGTAACTGAACGCCATACTTTCTCGCCTCTTCCATCAGGCAGTTGATAATAGTGCCGGAACTGTTGGTGACAGGAAACATGCGCCCGTCATCTTCGGTCTTCAGTTCCACACCGCGTTTTTTGAACCACTCTACCGTATCGCGGGCCTGGAACCGTTCAAAACTCCATCGCAGCGTTTTCTCACCGCGGGGATAAGCTTTTGATAGTAGCTCCGGATCAAAACAGTGGTGCGTTACGTTGCAGCGACCGCCTCCCGATACCCGCACTTTCGAGAGCACTTCCCGCGATTTTTCAAGAATTGTAACTTTCAAATCAGGATGTAACCGTGCCGAGTTAACCGCTGTAAAAAAACCCGCCGCACCGCCGCCTATAACTACAACTGTTTTTTGTTCTGATTTATTCATGGAAAGAAACTACAAAAGATGTAGTTAAATCGTGAGCCGGTTACCTTTGCTTGCTTCAATTGAGCAGACTGAAGGTGTATAAACGGCGAATTTAACACGGGATAAGTGGGAAAGTAGCAGAATGATTGATCAGCTTCGGAATATGACATGGATATGTGATTTCACTTAAAAAAAGTTATTCGTTGATTTATCACAGCTATGAAAAGTCAATTTTAATAAATCAATCGGTATGGCTATATATGTACTAATTCCGGTTTTTGGGCTTTTATTTCTTCAGTTTGGTAACTTAGATGACACACAAGTTGAGGGTGGGAAGTTAAATCAGATAGACAAGCTTTTGACAGTAAGATTTGAGCTTGAACCCCGTCGAATGTACTATTATGATAATGAAGAATTTGGAATTCAATTAAAAAACCGATCATCACACACAATATATATTCAGCGACCAAGTGGGAACAGCACATCATGGAGACTTCAGAAAATGGAAAACGGCCGTTGGATAAATCTGGATACAACAACTCAAAAAAGGTATGGAATTCAGGTTGTAATGTATTCAGCGGTTGAATCCGGGGCATCAAGGTTTAAGAAATTTCCACATGAAAACCTGAGAGAGTTGGGTAAAAAGATACCTGGAACATATAGGTACACTGTTGTTGTAACGCCAGAAAAAAGTTCAGAAAATTGGATGCGTCTTTATTCTGAAGAGTTTATAGTTCGTTCTTCAGACTGATGTTCAAGAAGACCTCCAAACCTGAGTTCGATTCATAATATGTTAATTGAGGCGTCTAAAAGGGCGTCATCCCGCACTTGATGCGGGATCTCCCATCGTTATAAAGGCAGGAGATGCCGGATCGGGGTCCGGCATGACGGTAGTGAAAGTGAAATATCTTAACAATCGCCCTTTTTTGACAGCCCAAGGTTTTTAAAACCTTAGAGGTCTATAACTTCACATCCCGTTCAATATAATCTTACCCGCATTCTCATTATTTTTCATACGCTGATGCGCTTTTTCCACATCCTTCCAATCGAAGACTGAATCGATTACCGGCTTCATTTTTTTAGAGGAGATTAAATCAAAAGTGGTATCCATAAACTCTTCTGTAAGCTGCGCCTTATATTTATCAGTTCGGTTGCGAAGTGTAGAACCCCGAATGGTTAGGCGTTTACGGAGAATGATTCCGAGATTCATTTTGTCAACGGAAGACCCGCCGAGTAGTCCGAGATGTACCATGCGTCCGTCCATAGCCAGCACACGTATATTTTGATGCCAATAGGACGATCCGACAAAATCGAGGATCAAATCAACAGACGATTCCCCGATCACATCTGCAAAATCATCTGTTTTATAATTGATGCCAGCATCTGCTCCGAGTGATTTGCAAAGATTCAGCTTTTCACTGCTTCCTGCCGTCACGATAATACGTGCGTTAAAAAGTTGTTTTGCAATCTGAATGGCCGCTGTTCCTACTCCGCTGGCTCCGGCGTGGATTAACACGGTTTCATCATCAGATATTTCACCAATCCACAGTAGGGCCTGGCAAGCGGTGAGGAATGTTTCGGGAATGCCGGCAGCTTCTTCAAACGAAATTGATTCCGGCACAGGTATGGCGTGGTCTTCAGGGATTACGCAATACTCAGCATATCCGCCACCAGAAAGTAATCCAAAGACCAGATCTCCCACTTCGAATTGTGTAACATTTTCGCCGATCTCCGTAACCCGCCCCGACATTTCGAGTCCCAAAATGGGAGAAGCGCCTTTGGGAACCGGATATTTTCCCGCTTTTTGCAGCAAATCGGCGCGGTTGAGCGCAGTTGCCTCGATCTTAACCAGCAGTTCATGCGGTCCCGGTTTGGGTTTTTCAAAAGTACCGGGAACCATAACAGGCGTGCCGGAGGAGGAATCAACAAGAAGTGCTTTCATTAAATTAGCTGGTTTGTACTATTTTCTTGATTCTTCGGATAGATTCATTAACCAGGTTTTGAACATCATCCGACAATTTGAAATACAGAATAGCAGAAGTAAAAACAGTTGCTATTATAATTGAACGGATCAGGAGATCAATATAAAAATTAAGCAAATAAGGAATCAGCATAGATATTGCAAGGCAAATAACTGTGATAACCACAACCCATAATGCACTCCAGCGAAACGGCTGCATCTGAAACTTAACCCACACGAATACAAATTTCACAAAGTTATAAATGAAAATTGAGATGGCGGTTGCCGTAGCGGCACCTTCTATTCCGTAAAGTGGGATCAACAAATAATTCGTAATGATGGTTAATATGACCAGTAAAATATTTGTGTAGAGATCAAAACGGAAGTGTTTGGAGTTAATGATAATGTGACCATTGATACCTGTAGCCATATCGAACAATTTTGCGAGGCCTAATATGACTACTGCCCAGTAGATTCCGCTGTATTCATTTGGCAGTAATTCAATGATATTATGCAAATTTGCCCAGATTCCGACAAATATTAAACATCCCGCTATTAATTGATTAAGTGCCGTGCGTTTATACAGCACTTCAATTTCGCGGTATTTTTTACTCTTTAACAAATCAGCCAGTATTGGCGCGGCTATTTTATTAATGGATCGTTGTGGAACGGCAATCACTGTACCCATATAAAAAGCGATAGCATAAACGGCAGTACTGCTTAAATCAACCATGGATCCCAGCATAATGATATCAATATTGCCAACCATCAGAATGGCAAGCCCGCCCAGTACCGAATAAAGGCCATAAACAGTCATTCCTTTGTAGAGTCTTTTTGTCTCTTTTTGAAAAGGCAGGGAAAAAGCAAGCTGTCTTTTACGGCCGAGATAGATCAACATGAGTACCGGCTGGATGCAGTATATACCTACAAACAGAATCATAAATTCACGAAAGGTCAGCAATTCAAAATAGTATACGATCAATAGGATAATAATGAAGATCCGTATTAGGATTTCATTGACTACTGATCCGGTTACTGAATCTTTTAATGCCCGTACGTAGCTATTCAGAACCTCAAAAAAAAGGATGGCAAAAACCAAAGGGATCAAATAGAAAACGTACTCCGTGAACAATTCAGAGCGCTCAGAATAGTAGGCTGTAAGTGTATCCTGGAAAAGAAATAACAGAATTGTAAATAGCATAAATCCGAAAAAGGGCACTCCCAATGTAAGCGTCAGTAGTCTGTGTCTGGACTGATCTGAACGCTGATAATATGGAAAGTAGCGGATAATGATGTTCTTCATTCCCAAGTGAGAAAACTGTACGCATATTAAACCCATCGAAAGGAGAAGACGGGTCAGTCCGAATTGATCGGGTTCCAAAATGTTGGGGAAAAGCAGAATTGTTGATAAAAATCCAAGAGCAATTCCAATGTAGGAAATAAGCGTATTTTGAATACTCTGTCGGATGATGATGCCCAATGTGCCGGCTGTCTATCTTTGGAAAAAGTTAAAAAAATGAAGTTAATGATAATTTTAGTTAATCTGGCTTAACAAAAAATCGGTTTATGTATACCATTCATTTCAGTCATTCTTTTCCCAAACTGTCAGAGACATTTGTTTACGATTATTTGACGAGTCTCCAAAAACAGGACGTACAAGTCTCAGTTATAACATTTAATCATTTAAAAAAGCATGAACGTCCTTTTGATCCCGTTACAGAATTGAAGCTACCCGTATGGAATATTCCCAGGCTTTGGAATATTTCAAGAGAGAAAATAATGGGGCGAAAATCAGAAGTAGCGGCCTGGCCGGTGTACAGAAAGCGATTGAAACAATTACTGTGTAGAAAAAAGCCAGATGTGTTACATGCTCACTTTGGGCCTATGGGAGTGTTTCTTGCACCAGTGGCAGATGAATTAAAAATTCCACTTGTGGTAACATTTTACGGATATGATATTTCAGAGCTGTTAGAGGAGGAGTACTGGAGGCAAGCATACCGCGATTTGGCGAAAGTCGCGACACGGATAACGGTTTTGTCGAAAGAGATGAAGCAGCGTGCTTTAGAGATTGGTTTCTCCGGCGAACAAATTGAGATCATACACCTGGGAACAAAGATTGACGAGGTAGTTTACCGGGAACCCTCGCATCCGGTTCGCCGCTTTTTGAGTGTAGGTCGTTTGGCTGAAAAAAAAGGGCATATGGATTCGCTCAGAGCTTTTAAAGAGGTATTAAAGAAATCAAATGAGCCCATTTCATTCAATATTATTGGAGAAGGGGAAGACAGGCAAAAAATCAGGTCGCTTATTGAATCAGAGAATTTGACAGAAAACGTTTCACTGCTTGGAAGTTTGCCGCATTCTCAGGTAATTAAAAAGCTTTATGATGCTGATGTGTTTGTTCTGCATAGCAAAACTGCAAGCTCAGGAGATAAGGAGGGAACCCCAACAGTGTTGGTAGAAGCTCAAGCTGCCGGACTTCCTTGCCTGAGTACATTTCATTCGGGAATTCCCGAAATGATACCCACTGAAAACCACCGTTTTTTGGCTGAAGAGGGAAATGTAGCACAGATCACTTCAAATATGGAACAACTCATAGCTGCGTCCGAAAAAGAGCTTCAAACTATTAGCAGGTTGGGGCGAAGATTTGTTGAAGAAGCATTTGATATTAATAAGGAAGCATCAAAATTTAAAGAGTTGTATAAAAAGGTGCTTTCAGAAATATAAGTGAAGGCTTTACCTTCTAAGTGTCAAAGCTTGTTGCCAATCTTTCTGCCCAGTCTCTCACCTGTAGAAAGCATTTTATTGTAAGTCCACCTATACAGCTTCCGTTGAACAGGAATAGTAACATTCGTTATTTCATAATTGAGCTTTTTGATGAGATCTTTATTTACCTCTTCTATTTCAGCAAAGTCTGCTTTGCGCATTGATTTTTTCCATGCATATGCTCTGGATGCATCAATCGGCTTTCCTATTAAATCAAACAGATTATTATGTTCAATGATGGAAGACCTGTTTTCATCCTCTCTGTAGCGATCGACAATATCTTCCTGGAAGTCTATCTCAAGCCAGTCGCAAATATTCTTTATTTCTACTTTCGGTTTTTTCAGTAGAGATTCATATTTAAGTTCATAATAGATGTTATCTCCCAAACTCCTTCCCTTCAAACCCGCATTTACGCGTTTATTCCAATACAATGCTGCCTCTTTAATTGTTGATGTCCAGCCAGCTTTCAGGATACTTGCTGCCACATCTCGCGGATCTCTGATGATATGAATTATTTTAGCGTTGGGGAATAATGTATTAAGCAGTGGAATATGGAGAACGTATTTAGGGGTTTTATTCCCCCAGCGGGTTTTGCCATTAATTTTAGCAGTCATGCGAAAGAGAGCGTCTATTGCTCCTGCATAATCAGTCGGAGCTGCTTTATGAAGAGCTTTTTCTGCATCTTCTTCACTCAATTCAAAAATATCAAAAGCGATTGTTTTGGATGTTGCTTTGATCGTTTGTAAGTCTCTCAGAAAATACCACCGGTTTTTAGCTGTATCAAAATCACCATAGTCACTTATGTTCTTGTATAAATCAGGTATGAATCCCGATTCCAGTGTAACATGTAAATCGGAAGATTGACTTAGAATTAAGCTTAATAACGTTGTGCCTGATCGGTCGCATCCAACTATAAAAACGGGTGTATTCATTTAAAGATCTATTATCAGAATTAGTGGTTTCGATTTAATAAGTTGAATTACATGATTACGATTTGGTTTGAGAAAATAACCCCTTCAAAATCCAGTATCTGAATTGAATGAGGGTTACTCCTTTTGAAAGCTGAAATTTCAAACTGTAGAATACAAAAAGTGCTGCGGTGGCTGCCCATTTGCCTATTTCCTTCGTAATGGCAGATATTTTAACTACTCCGGATGCATGTTCCATTTGAAACGCGATACTTTGCCCCAAACCTATTGCCTGCCGGCGGATGTAGTTTTTTGTCAGCCTGGAGCTGTTGACTCTGTGGAAAAGAAACGCGTCGGGCACATAATATATATTTTCTCCATCCTGTTGCAGCCTACGGAAAAACTCTTTCTCTTCGCTTGCTTTTAGGTCGCTTCCGATTCGCCCGAGGCCGGTATTGAATTTTCCATATTCATTGAAGATGTCAGCCCGGAAAGCCATATTGCCTCCAAACGGGTAATTTGTTTTACCGTATGATTTGATGGAATTTCCAAAGTCGTGATGTCCCAACAGCGGTAGCAAATATGACGACATCCATAGGGGACGTGGATCATCAAACTGAATATGAATTTTTCCGCCGGCAGCCTGCGCATTCGGGTGGTTTTCAAAAAACGTTAACCATGCTTGTACGAATAAAGAGGGGACGATAATATCATCATCCAGAAAAATTAAAACTGGAGCGGTAGCCTCGTTGATCCCCCGATTTCTCGCATAAGACAATCCCTGCTTCTTCTCTTTCACATATCTTGAGTGAAGATTAGTTTGGCTCCTTTTCTGAATCCATTGGTTGACGATCTGCTCAGTATTATCTGTTGAATTGTTATCCACTACGAGAATTTCCACCGGCAAGCTTTCGCACGATGTGCTCAGTGTGCGAAGTGTGTCTTGAAGGTATACTTCACGATTATAAGTGCAGATTATGAAAGAAATTTTTGGTTTATGTTGCATGAAATAGCAGGAAAAAGGACATCTGATTTTAAAGGATAAAGTAAACAAAAATTGCCAAGGTAGATGCTTAGGTTTATTGAGAGGATCATTTGTTCTGTACCATAAAGATCCGGGTGTTTGATCACCCGCAAGATAATTGAAGTTGTGAGTCTGAACAGGGTTTATTTATCTTGTTAGTAAGATGTATTACATGATACCATCATCCCGATAATTTTCTCAAAATATAGGATTCTGCCGATCTAAACGAGTAGGACAGATCAGATCAGCATACTAATTAAGTAACCTATTGAACGCAAAACGACTCATGCGCAGAGCTTTAAAAAAAACCGGCAAAGAACTACAGTTGATGGCCCGTTTTGCCTTTCGCCGGATAGGAATTAAAAGTTTTCAGATTCATCAAATCTGTCTGCAGAAACAACGATTGATCTACATACCCATTCCCAAGAATGCCTGTTCAAGTACGAAAGAAGCTCTTCATGAAATAGAGTTTAGTCGTCCTTTTGATGCCGATCGTCCTGTAAATGCACCCTTTATCAACATACATGACTATTACAAAAAGCGCCCTGGGGCATTTACGGGAACGGACAGTTTGGAATTGGCCGTCGGGTTTACACGTTTTGCTATTGTGCGTGATCCGCTTGAGCGACTCATCTCTTGCTATCGAAACCGGGTAGTTGATCTGGGTGATCTTCAGAATGATGTTTACTCTTTGCAAAAGTATAATTTGCCTGCAGAGCCGGATTTAAACACATTTGTTCTGAATCTCAGGTATTACCGAAGAGCAAGTAAAAGCATAGAACATCACTCGCGGGCTCAATCAGCGTTTGTTGGAGGCCGGCTTGATTATCTCGACTATATTTTTCCTTTTGAACAGATCGACAAACTGAATAAACTGCTTCGTAATTATTCACCCAGCCTGAAAATGTTAAAACGGAAATCCGGAGGAACAAAGATAGATATTAGTGAACTTTCTGAAGAGGCTTTGGAATATGCTACCTGGTTTTATAAAAAAGATTATGCTTTATTAAGAGAATTTTATTCTCCATTACATGCTGTATAAGTTTGATGTGTTACAGATATTTAGAAACACTTTAGAATCGATCTCTATTCTTAGACCGAATTCGCTTCAGTTATGAGTTTGAATGCTTATAATCGGTTTTATTTCTATTTCAGTGCGTACAGAGTTGGCAATAAAGCACTTCTCATGGGCTTCTTCGTGCATTTTCAAATTGTCCTTTTTTGATACGGTGTCAGGTGCATACGTTACATTGGGTTGAAGAATCACCCTGGTGATGGCAAGTTTGCCCTTCTCATTTTTCGCCATTATTGCTGTTGCATCGTCATTATATTTTTCCACAACATATCCTTTTTTTGCCGCGACAGATAAAAACCACAGCATATGGCAACTCGAAAGGGATGCCAAAAATGCTTCTTCAGGATCAACTGCAGAATCATCGGAATATGGAAGGGGCACCACCTGGGGTGATGATGAGGCAGGTATTATTACTCCACCATCAAATTCCCATTGATGTGCGCGATTGTATTTGTTGTCAGTAAAGATATCATCTTTGCGCTGCCAACATATCTTCACGTTATAAGTTGACATATTTCAATGCTATAAATTGATTGTATGTTGCTTGCATTTGAGAATTACTTAACGAATACTAACCCGCTACATCACCTTCTTACTTCTTCTTTCCATTAAAACCACATCCCGCCACTGTCCGTCCATCTTACCAATTTTTTCCCGGGTACCCACAATTCGGAAGCCCAGTTTTTTATGCAGGTTTATACTGGCCTTGTTTTCAGGAAAAATACCTGCCTGAAGAGTCCAGATATTTTGCTGTTCAGATTCCTCAATTAATCTATCCAAAAGAGCAGAACCCAAGCCTTTTCCATGCATGGCATTTGCAACATATACACTTACTTCAGCTACACCACCATACACGCAACGCCCCGACACCGGGCTGAGCGCTGCCCATCCCTGTATCTGATCAGAATTTTCTGCCACCAGTCTGGCATCGGTCAGGTGATCACTATTCCATTTCTCCCAGGTGCCGGCTGCTGTTTCAAATGTAGCATTTTTTGTCGCAATTCCGTCTTCAAAGATTGATTTCACACTCTCCCAGTCGTGTGGCTTCATTTGCCTGATTCTGATTGAATCTGAATTCAAGGTTGTAGTTTTTGAACGTTCCATGTGTCAATAGTTTTTGTATACAGCAACCGTTCATGAAACCGGCTGTTTTTAAAAGCAAGAAATTCTATCCGAACGGGTATTATTTCAAGACCACCCCAAAAATCAGGGCGGGGAATTTGTACTGTGGAGTATTTCTCCGAAAAATGATCGAACCGATTCTCAAGCCATTCAATATTTTTTAACGGTTTTCCCTGTCTGCTTACAGAGGAAACAATTTGAGCTTCCCGCGTTCTTTCACTAAAATAGCTGTCAGCTGAAGTTTGATCTATAAGATTCACATCGCCCTGAACTCTCACTTGCTTTTCAGTTGCAGGCCACCAAAATGTAAGAGCTGCCTGTGGATTTTGTTTTATCTCTTTTCCTTTCCTTGAATCTAAGGGTCCTGTTACAATAAATGAATTCTGTTTAACATCCTTTAGGGATACAAATCTCGCATTTGGATACCCGTCCAGTCCGGTTGTGGACAGACAACACGCCGAAGGTATCTTGTTTTCAGATGAGGCGATCTCTTCCTGGTACCAGGTTTTAAATTTACCAAAGGGTTCCGGAGCCGAATGGGTTGTGGGCATAGATTGCTTATGTCAGTTGATTTATAATCACTCAACAATCTAATGAAAAATCCATACTTTTAAGATGTATAACGTGTGCAGTAAATGTTTTTTATTATTCC
>CAYOLE010000092.1:0-11752 GCA_964404705.1 uncultured Rhodohalobacter sp.
TATCTCATATCTATATCACCGTTTCCTGAATAAACACTCTTGGATCTGTGATTGTGCCGGTAACTGCCGAGGCGGCTACGGTATAGGGCGATGCCAGGTAGACAGAGGCTGCTTTTGAGCCCATCCGCCCCGGATAGTTGCGGTTGGTGGTGGAGATGCAGATCTCCTCTTCATTCAGGCGCCCGAAGGTATCAGATGGTCCGCCCAGGCATGCCGCACAGGATGCACGTCCGATTTTGCAGCCTGCATCTTTGAAAATATCAATCAATGTTTCTCCAAACATGGTTTCTGTTTCGAGTCCTTTGGCAATCTCGGTGGTGGCAGGAACAATATAGGTATCAATCTTCAGCGATTTTCCTTTGATGATTTCAGCTGCAGCACGGAAATCAGAGAGCTTCCCACCGGTGCATGAGCCGATGTAGGCGCGGGTCAGTTCGGTACCTTCAAGCTCTTCGGCTGTTGCTTTATTATCGGGACTGTGCGGTTTTGCTACCATCGGAACCATATCATCAAGATTGTAGAAATGCTCGCTGTGGTATACCGCATCCGCATCGCTCCGGTATTCTTTAAACGGATGATCGGTTCTCGCCTTCACATACTCTCGGGTAATTTCATCTGTCTCTACCACACCGTTTTTGCCCCCTGCTTCAATCGCCATGTTGGTCAGCGTCATGCGGTCCTCCATGGTGAATGCTTGCACACCATCGCCGGCAAATTCCATCGTCCGATAGGTGGCACCATCCACACCGATATCGCCGATAATTCTGAGGATGATATCTTTCGCCATCAGGTAGGGGGGAAGCGCATCGCCTTCAAATACAAAACGCATCGTTTCGGGTACTTTCACCCAGAGTTTTCCTGTACCCATAATGAAGGCGGCATCGGTGTTTCCAATTCCGGTGGCAAACTGGCCAAACGCACCTGCGGTACAGGTGTGGGAATCTGTTCCGAAGAGTACTTCGCCGGGGCGTGTAAATCCCTCTTCCGGCAGCGCCACGTGGCAGACCCCTTTGTAGCGGTCGGTTCCCACATCATAATAATGAGGCAGATCCTGGTCGGCAGCAAACGCGCGCAGAATATCCACATTACGGTTGGCATATTTATCTTTCGTGAAGATGTAGTGATCGGGGATGATTACCAGTTTGTTTTTATCCCAGACCCGTGCGTTTTCGCCAAATTCACGCTGAAAGATCTGGATCGCCGGCGGGCCGCACACATCATGCGTCATCAGCACGTCTACGTCCACCCAGACGCTCTCGCCGGGTGTTACTTTAGAATTGCCGCTCTTATTTGCCAATATCTTCTCAGTTAATGTCATTCCCATGGTGTGGTATTTATTTTGTATGGTTTGTTAATTTGGTTTTAAAAGTCCCCCTTTGAAGGGGGAAAGGCACGCGAAAGCGTGCCAGGGGGATGATTGCAGAGGCTTTAAGTTTTTAATATAATTTCAATTTCTATCAAAGCTCCGTTATTCATTCCCCATTGCCCCCTGAAGGAGGACATTTTGCAAATGCTACTGACCCAATCACCCGCCCGAAGCCAGTTTCTGTGGTTCCGGTGCTGGCTGATCGCTCATCATCGCCATGATGGAGATCAGGTCGCGATCTTCCACTATTTTTTTCTGATCAGCAAGTCGTGTTACGTTTTTGTAGGCAGTATTCAATTCATCTTTATTTAGCTCATATCCCATATCTTCGAGTTTCTTGCCCAGGGCAAAACGTCCGGAGTGCTTTCCGATGACGATCTTGTTGCTGGTCAGCCCGACAGATTCGGGAGTCATAATTTCATAGCAAAGAGGGTTTTTCAAAACGCCGTGCTGGTGAATTCCTGCCTCGTGAGCAAAGGCGTTTTCGCCGACAATCGCCTTATTGGGCTGAACTCCTTTCCCTGTAATCTGTGCAAGCATTTGGCTCGCGGGATAGATCTCCTTCGTGTTAACACCGGTGGTATAATTCATGTTATTTTTCCGGGTTTCGATTGACATCACAATCTCTTCGAGGGAAGCATTACCGGCTCTTTCACCGATTCCGTTGATGGTGCATTCTACCTGCTCAGCCCCATTCTGAACCGCAAAAAGAGAATTGGCAACAGCCAGGCCCAGATCGTTGTGGCAGTGAACACTCAGCACTGCCTGACTAATATTCGCAACATTCTCTTTTATTCCCCTGATCAACTCACCAAACTCCCAGGGAAGAGCATATCCTACCGTGTCTGGTACATTGATTGTAGTGGCACCGGCGCTGATAGCGGCTTCAAACACCTCATACAAAAATTCAGGTTCGCTCCGTGAGGCATCTTCAGCAGAAAATTCTACATCATCGCAGTAGGAGCGAGCCTTCTCCACGGCATATATGGCAGACTCAATTACCTCTTCACGTGATTTGCACAGCTTAAATTTCATGTGAATATCGGACGTGGCGATGAAGGTATGAATTCTCGGCTTTTTCGCTTTTTCGACAGCTTTGGCTGCAGTTTCAATATCGATATCAGTGGTACGGCAAAGCCCGGCCACACGACTTTCGGTTATATTTTCAGCGATCTTTTTAACAGTTTCAAAATCACCATCTGAGGCAATGGGGAAACCGGCTTCAATAATATCTACACCAAGACGCTCAAGCTGACGTGCGAGTCTTAGTTTCTCATTTTTGTTCATACTGTAGCCTGGCGACTGCTCACCGTCGCGAAGGGTTGTATCAAATATCTGGATCTGTCTGTTCATAATTCAAAAAATTTATATTCTGGTTGAATTTGGTTATGTGTAGGTCGGGTGTTGTTTTATAAATCAGCCAGACCGGCTAGTGAATCAACCAGATTAAATATTCCATGAGGTTTAATGGACTTGTATCTCATCACGAACCTCCTTCGTTTTTGATATTTGTGTTGAATGATGCATCAGATAGTAATTCATGCTGTCGGCAAGTGCCTGCCAGCTTGCATCCACAATATTTTTGGATACTCCCACAGTACCCCAGGATGCCTGGTTTCGGCCGGAATCAATCAAAACCCTTACCTGCGCGCCTGTGCCATCTTTTTCATTCAAAACCCTGACTTTATAATCCTTTAAAATAATTTCTGCGATATCAGGGTAGAATTTACAGAGTGCTTTTCGCAACGCTTTATCGAGGGCATGAACCGGCCCGTTACCTTCAGCGGCACTGTGTTCCAGCTGTCCGTTTACATTTACACGGATGGTGGCTTCTGACCGGGAATTACCGGCAGAATCCCTGTCCATAATGACTCTGAATCCTTCCAGTTCGAAAAGATCAGAAAAAGGTTTACTCATTTTCTTAACAAGCAGTTCAAAAGAGGCTTCAGCGGCTTCAAATTGAAATCCTTCATTTTCCATTTCTTTCAATCGCTCAACAATGGCGGAAACATCTCCATTTGAGTTGTTGAGGTCGATACCGAGCTCGTCCGTTTTATAAAGCACATTGCTTTTTCCTGAAAGATCCGAGACGAGAACCCTCCGTTTGTTGCCTACCGCCTCCGGTTTAATATGTTCGTACGTCTGCTCATTCTTCATTACTGCGCTTACGTGAACGCCCCCTTTATGGGCAAAGGCACTTCGGCCGGTAAAGGGCATTTTGTAGTCGGGAGCCACATTGGCAACTTCGCTTACAAAACCGGACAGAGAGGAAAGATTTTCGAGGCTCTTTTCAGGAATGCAAACATAGTTCTGTTTCACCTGGAGGTTTGGAATCACGGAACAGAGATTGGCGTTACCGCATCGCTCGCCGTACCCATTGATCGTGCCCTGAACATGTTCGCATCCCGCTGCAACAGCTGCAAGAGTATTTGCCACGGCCAGCTCGCTGTCGTTATGTGCGTGAATGCCAATTTTTGTTGATACTGATTCCTTTACCGCTGTAACAATTTCTGAAATTTCGTGTGTAAGAGTTCCGCCGTTGGTGTCGCAGAGTACGAGCACATCCGCGCCCGCCGATTCTGCTGTTTTTAAGGAGCGGATCGCATATTCGGGATCATCTTTATATCCGTCGAAGAAATGCTCCGCATCATAAATAACCTCCTTTCCATTCTTCTTAAGGTAGGAGACCGAATCACTAATAATATTGAGGTTTACTTCGGGTGTAATTTTAAGAGCTTCAGTTACATGCAGCAGCCATGTTTTGCCAAAAATTGAAACCACATCCGTTTCTGCATCAAGTAGAAACTGAATATTTTTATCTTCTTCCGGTTTTGATCCGGCGCGGCAGGTGCTGCCAAATGCAACAATTTTGGAATGAGAAAAAATCTTGTTTCTTGCGAGTTTAAAAAACTCAAGATCCTTTGGGTTGGAGCCGGGCCAGCCGCCCTCGATGTAATCCACACCAAACTGGTCGAGTCGTTCTGCGATGCGAATCTTGTCTGCAGCTGAAAGGCACACCTTTTCTCCCTGGGTTCCGTCCCGAAGTGTAGTGTCGAATATCTGGATGCGTTTTGACATTGTTGGTGGTATCTGTAATTAGTTGTGTTCGAATCTATGTTGTACTAATCCCCCCTCAAGAGGGGAAAAGGTAGTGAAAGTTGTCGAAGGCTGTCGATCACGCCGAGGGGTGTGTTTCTATTTCCGATTTGAAAACCTCGTTGGACACACCCCTGATCAATCGCTGGACGCTCTTGACCTGTCCCCTCTCAAGAGGGGAGTAATGCCATCACTCCGCGGGCTCAGCTTCGGCTTTCTTTCCGCTCTCAATCCATTTCATCATGGACCGGAGCTCTTTTCCTACAATTTCGATTTGGTGTTCTCCAAGATTTGAGCGCATTTTATTGAGGTTGGGCATTCCATCAGAGCTTTCTTTCATCCACTCTTTGGCAAATTTCCCATTTTGCACTTCGGTCAACAGCTCGTTCATACGCTGTTTAGTGCCGGCATCAATTATGCGGTCGCCTCGACTAAGCCCGCCGTACTCGGCTGTTTCACTTACTGAGTAGTACATTCCTTCAATACCGCCTTCATACATTAGGTCAACAATAAGCTTCAATTCGTGGAGGCATTCAAAATACGCGATTTCAGGCTGATAGCCTGCATCAACAAGTATTTCAAAGCCGGCTTTCACCAGCTCGGATGCTCCGCCGCAGAGAACAGCTTGTTCACCAAAAAGATCGGTTTCTGTCTCCTCTTTAAAAGTGGTCTCCAGCACGCCGGCCCGGGTGCCGCCAATCGCCTTGGCGTATGCCAGTGCGGTTTCTTTTACAGTGCCGCTGTAATCCTGGTAACTGGCAAACAGGCATGGAACACCTGATTCCTGCGTAAACACCCGCCGTACAAGATGGCCCGGCCCCTTTGGAGCTACCATAAATACATCCACATTTTTCGGGGGTACAATGCCGTCGAAATGAATATTGAACCCATGGGCAAACGCCAGTGCGTTCCCTTCTTCAAGATACGGTTCTATATCTGACGTAAATACGTCTGCCTGGTGTTGATCGGGTATCAGGACCATAATGATATCCCCCTTTTTTGCGGCTTCGGAAGTATCAAAAACCTTCAGTCCTTCATTCTCCGCATCAGCCCAGGAAGAGCTGCTTTTTCGCAGACCTACAATCACGTTGATTCCGCTGTCTTTAAGGTTCAGTGCATGCGCATGACCCTGGCTGCCGTAGCCAATTATGGCTACGGTCTTACCAGCCAGGGCATTGAGGTCAGCGTCGGTGTTGTAATATGTTTTTGCTTTCATTGTGTTTTGTTTGTTGTAGTGGTTTTCTGAATTTGGTGTTACAAATCCCCTCTCGAGAGGGGAAAGTGAGTGTTAAATGCGCAGCCTGTTAACACGATCGAGGGGTGTGTTTCTATTTCCGGTTTTGAAGGCCTGCCGTACACACCCCTGATCAATCGCTGGACGCTCATGATCTGTCCCCTCTCAAGAGGGGATTTATCACCCCTCCCCAAACCAAGAACAGGAGAGGGGAGATATTCTAATGCTATTTCGTTTTCAGTTTCTTTACTCATCATGCATTTCCTTTAAATTCTCGTCGGGTAGCAACAGTGCCGGTTCTTGCCACGGAGGAGATACCGTGCGGACGAAGCACCTCGATCAGTGCGTCGATCTTATCCCGTATGCCGGTAACTTCCAATGAAATCCTGTTGGGGCTGAGATCAATCACTTTGGCTTTGAAAGCCTGCGCAACCAGCATAATTTCCGTACGGTTATCCGAGGTGCTCGCAACTTTTATAAGAGCAAGCTCCCGTTCGATAAATTTCTTGTTGGTCAGGTTTGTCACTTTTACAACATCCACCACGTTGTGAAGAAGTTTAGTAATCTGTTCGACAACTTCTTCACTGCCGGTAGTAGTGAGGGTGATACGGGCCATACCGGGCTCTGCTTCTGAGGCAAAGGTGATACTGTCGATTTCAAATCCCTTGCCGCTGAAGATACCGATGATTCTCGAAAAAGTGTTCAAATTGTGTTTTACCAATACCGAGAGTGTGTTTTTGGTGGAGTCGGCTACGGAAGTAATGGAGTTCGTGCTCATTATGATTGCTGGTTTGTCTTGCTAATAATAGACATGGTATTTCTGGTATCTGCAAAAAGTTTGCGGTTAAAAAATTGATTAGATGCTGCTTCGGTATCTTGTGACATATCGAGAAATACCATGTCTTTCTTAATTACACTCCTCATCTGATTCAACCATTTCGTCCAATGCCGCGCCGGAGGGAACCATTGGATAACAGTTTTCGGTTTCTACTACCCTGAAATCCATTAATACCGGTCCATCGTCTATCTTCATTGCTTTTTCGAGTACCTCGCGCATTTCTTTTGGCGTGGTTGCGCGCATACCTGTTGCACCGTAACATTCGGCCATTTTTACGAAATCTGGGTTGTTTTTGCCAAACACGGAGTAGCTGGTTCGGTTTTTAAAGAAGAGTTGCTGCCACTGGCGCACCATACCGAGGCAGTTATTGTTCATCAGGGCGATTTTAACGGGAATCTTGTACTCCACGGCTGTCATCAGTTCGTAGGATGACATCTGGAACCCGCCATCTCCCGTTATACAGACTACATCGCGGTCGGGACAGGCAATGGTGGCACCGATCGCCGCTGGAAACCCGTAGCCCATCGTACCGAGTCCGCCGGAGGAAATCCACGATCGGGGATGATTAAATTTATAATGTTGTGCCGCCCACATCTGATGCTGACCCACATCGGTCACTACAATCGCATTGCCGTTTGTGATTTCAGAAATCATTTTCACCATGTGCTGAGGGTAAATTTTATCTTCAGCTTCAGGTACTACCAATGGATGCTCTTTCTGCCAGGTGTGAATTTGATCCCACCATTCATTAATGGATGGCGATTCAATCAATTTGTCCATCACCGGGAGCACCTGTTTTACATCTCCTACAATGGGCACCTCCGTAGGAACATTTTTGCCAATACTGGAAGGGTCGATGTCGATATGAATTTTTCTCGATTTTTTGGAGAAACCATCAAGCCTGCCGGTTACACGATCATCGAACCGTGCACCAACAGCAAGCAATACATCACACTCTGTCATAGCCATGTTGGCATACCAGGTTCCGTGCATTCCCAGCATTCCGAGTGCCTGGGGTTTGGTTTCGGGAAAACCGCCAAGACCCATAAGTGTAGTAGTTACCGGAATATTATGTCGTTCGGCCATTGCGGTAAGTTCTTCCCAGGCTTCGCCTAAAATAACACCACCACCTGCGTAAATCAGCGGTCTTTCAGCCTCACTCAGCATCTTAGCCGCTTTGGCAATCTGTGAGTGATGACCATACGTTGTAGGCTTGTAACTTGGGATCTGAACTTTTTTCTTTCCTGAGAATTTACCGGCTGTGTTCAGCATATCTTTTGGAAGATCCACTAAAACCGGACCGGGCCGGCCGCTGGTGGCAATGTGAAAAGCTTCACGAAGACAATGCTCTAATTCATTAACATCCCTTACGAGATAACTGTGTTTGGTTATCGGCCGTGTAATCCCCACAATATCTGCCTCCTGAAATGCATCATTGCCAATCACACCGGTGGGAACCTGGCCTGTAAGCACAATCAAAGGAATGGAGTCCATTGCAGCAGTGGCAATACCCGTCACTGTATTTGTACCGCCCGGACCTGATGTTGCCAATACAACACCTGGTTTGCCGGTTGCCCGGGCATAACCGTCGGCGGCGTGAGTGCCGGCCTGTTCGTGCCGAATAAGGTAATGGTTGATATCGTGGCAGTCGAAAAGAGTATCATAAATTGGGAGAACTGCCCCGCCGGGATAACCAAAAATGGTGTCCACACCAAGATCGGTTAGGGTTTTGATAAGAATTTCAGCACCGTTTAATTCTACAGAATCGGCATCCTGTTCAGGTTTTCGAATCGATTCAAGACGTGATGATCCTTTGGGTTGGATGGCTGAGTTTTGTTTGGCAGATTTCATAGGCAATTGAATATACTTTTCCTGCCGGAGGTTAAAATTTAAGATGTGATTAGGAATCCAAATTCTAAGCTCCAGCTGTTTATTTAGCTCAGAATTAGAATTAGAATGTTAAGTAGCAGAATAGATAGTATAGACAGACCAATAACATCAAGGTCAGTATCTAAATCAGAAACAGGTAAACGTGATACAGCAGGTAAGGCAGTCTGGCTACTCACGAAAATCTCTCCATTACCGGGGTATCGGTTGTTGGCGAGAGTAGAAAATGTTGGTGTGGTAGACAAAATGTATCTATGATTAGTTTCTCCTAATAGTATATGTGTATAAGGTTTGGCTGTCAAGAAAAATATTCATTAATTATTGCCACAGTTCATTATAAAATATAAGTAGAGTTAAAAAGCGCTTTCATAAAAAAATTATATTTTTAGTAAGTTCAATAAAATCAATATTAAATCCCGCATAAAAAAATGACAAAGAAGTTAAACAAATTTAGTGCACGACTTACCGAACAGCAGTCTCAGGTTGGATCAAAAGCGATGCTTTTTGCCACTGGTTTGAGCGAGGAAGACATGAAAAAGCCCCAGGTGGGTATCGCAAGTACAGGATGGGATGGCAATCCATGCAACATGCATTTGAATGATCTGGCAGCCGTGGTGAAAAAAGCAGTCTGGGGCAATGAAATGGTTGGCTTCATGTTTCACTCCATTGGGGTTAGTGACGGAATCTCTATGGGAACGCAGGGAATGAAGTTTTCACTGCCATCGCGGGATATCATTGCTGATTCGATCGAGGTGGTGATGAATGCACAGTGGTATGACGCCAACATCTCCGTTGTCGGATGCGATAAAAACATGCCCGGCGCAATCATGGCGATGGCCAGAGTAAACCGTCCTTCGATTATGATTTACGGCGGAACCATTCGGCCAGGCAATCTGAATGGCGAGAAGCTCGATATTGTGTCGGCGTTTGAATCGTACGGAAAATTCCTGGCGGATGAGATTGATGAAGAACAGATGAACCAGGTATTAAAACATGCGTGCCCCGGAGCGGGTGCCTGCGGCGGAATGTACACTGCCAATACCATGGCGTCGGCCATCGAAACGCTTGGGATGAGCCTGCCATATAGCTCATCTATACCCGCGACACACGATGAGAAAAAGAAAGAGTGCGAACAGGCCGGCGCGGCAATACGCGTGCTGCTGGAGAAAGATATTAAACCGAGAGATATTATCACTAAAACATCACTCGAAAATGCCATTACGATGATCATTGCCCTGGGAGGTTCCACCAATGCTGTAATGCATATGCTGGCGATGGCACACGCGGCAGATGTTCCGTTTTCTATCGATGATTTCCAGGAAGTAAGTAATCGAACTCCCTTTATTGCTGATCTTAAACCGAGCGGCAAATATGTGATGGAGGATTTATTTAATGCAGGAGGAGTACCAGCTGTTCAGAAGCTGCTGCTCAAAGAGGGTCTGCTTGATGGAAGTTGTTTAACCGTGACCGGCAAAACACTGGAGGAAAATGTAGCGGATTTGCCTGGGCTCCTGGAAGAACAGAATGTGATTCATTCTGTTTCCAACCCGATCAAAAAAACGGGTCATCTTCAAATTTTATATGGAAATCTCGCCGAGGAAGGATCCGTGGCCAAGATCACCGGGAAGGAGGGAACCAAATTTTCCGGAACGGCCATAGTGTATAATTCAGAAGAGGAGAGCCTTGAGGGAATTCAGGGCGGGGAAGTGAAAAAAGGGGATGTGGTGATCATTCGTTATGAAGGGCCCAAAGGCGGACCCGGCATGCGGGAGATGCTCTCCATAACAGCTGCAATTATGGGAGCCGGACTCGGCAATGAGGTGGCACTTATCACCGACGGACGATTTTCGGGCGGTACGCACGGATTTGTGATTGGTCATGTAACACCAGAGGCTCAGCTTGGCGGGTTAATCGGCCTTGTGGAAAATGGTGATCAGATCATCATTGATGCGGACGATAGATCCATAAACGTAGATTTGTCGGACCAGGAGATCGAAAAAAGACGCAAAAAATGGAAAGCCCCGGAACCCGTATTCAACAAAGGAATTTTAAAAAAGTACGCCAACAGCGTTTCTACGGCGAGCCAGGGATGCGTGACGGATTTGTGATACAAACTACCCTCTCGGTTCTCTACAAATTGCAAAGATGGGTAATTAAACCGGTACAAGTTGTGCTGAAATATTTCGATCGATTGAGAATGTATTTCCCTGGAAATACATTCCCGGAGCTATTTCTGTTTATCAAATCCAATCCTTACGCCAAAAGTAGAATAGCATTCCCCCCGTGATACAAGCCATTAGAAGTAACGAGAACAGATATCCATAATACCAATTCAGTTCAGGCATGTTAAAAGGGCTGGCATCGGGATTAAAATTCATGCCGTAAATTCCCGCAATAAAAGTTAACGGAATAAAGATTGTGGCAATGATGGTAAGTACTTTCATCACTTCGTTCATGCGGTTACTAAGGCTCGACATGTAAATATCAAACAGTCCGAACACTATCTCCCGGTTGGTTTCCACGATGTCTATCACCTGTATTATGTGATCATAAATATCTTTTAAAAATACTTTCACTTCCTCTGAAATCAGTGGCAGGTCATCACGAATTAAAGAGTTTATACCATCCCTTAACGACCAGGTCGATTTTCTGAAATAGATCAGGTCACGGCGAAGGGAATGTATTTTTTGCAATATTTCCGGCTGTGGATCATTAAGTACCTTTTCTTCAATCAGTTCTATAGATTCACCCATTTCATCTAATGCGTGAAAATAGTGATCAATAATTGTATCGGTTAGTGCGTAGGCAAGGTAATCGGATCCCATTTTTCGAAGACGGGTCGTCTCAGACTCAAGGCGCTTTAAAATCGGATCAAAAATGGGTTCATCACTTTCCTGAAAAGAAAGCACATAGTTCTTTCCAAGTACAATGCTAATTTGTTCTGTGTGTAGCTGGGAGCCGGCCTCATCAACAGAGTGGTGTTTAATCATTCTTAAAACCACGAAGATGTGATCCGGGTAAATTTCTACTTTCGGTCTTTGAGAGGTGTTAACAATATCTTCCTGAACAAGTGGATGCAGATGGAAATAGTCCCAGACAGTGCGCAATCTTTCGATTTCGTGCAGGCCCCTGACCTGAATCCAGGTCTTTGATGGATCTTTAAGATAGGGCTCTGACTTCTCAATTTTATTGAGGGGAATAACATCATAATGATGTTCATCGAAATCATGAACCGTCATGAGAACCTCATCGAGTCGCTGAAAACCTGTGTGAATAGCAGTTCCCGGTATTTGACCCGGAGGTTTTCTGCGGGTTTTCTCAACCCGGGTTG
>CAYOLE010000093.1:0-11636 GCA_964404705.1 uncultured Rhodohalobacter sp.
CTCAGATCTGGAGCTTCCTATAGATGAAACATTCGCGGAACCCAGGTTTAAGCCATTATATGAGAACTCCATTCCCATCGCTTGGGTGCTGCGCCCAACAAACTGAATTTCGATATCCATTTCTCGGTTAGGTATCAGGCCGGGGATACCCTCGTCAAAAATTACTTGTCTTTGCTGGCCTGATGAATTACTGAGTCTGGTTCCATACCACTCAAGTCCCGATCGAATACGCGGCTCTGATTTATACAGATCTTCTTCGAACCAGGTAAAATCCCTGAATTCTGTAATTGGAGTTCCGGTGCCCGCAGTGGATTCTTCTGTTAAACGTTTGGATTCACCATTGGCTGAGATATGAAGAAAGATATGATGCTGATCGCTATAACGATGCAACTGGTGAGAAAAAGTATTTGTGTCTGCGTCTCTGAATACCTGGTGGGGTGAATCAGCATAAAACAGAATTTGATCTTCGGCGCCAAAACTTCCGTTGTCGTCTCCTTCAATTAAAATGGGAATCTGTACAAGTTGTGGGCGTTCTGCTGAATTAAGTCTCGGTAACTCTCCGCCTGGAAATCCCCAAAACTGTATATTATCTGGATTCAACTGGCTGACATTTACCCCTAATTCCTCGAGGTAGCTGTAATCGATCAGATGTATACCCTTATTTTCAATGGGAATTTTATACCAATCCCCTTCGGCCAGTGGAGAGTGTTCACTTTGCACCTGGCGTGCCGCTGATTCCTGGGTTCGACGTTCAGAATGAGATTGAGATTTGTATACTCTGAATCGTGCTTCTCTGACAATCAGCATTTCATCAGAATTACTTTCAGAGAACCTTACAGGATGAAATCTGAGATTCGCTGTTTCCTGACCCCGATGAATGCCCTGATTAACTATATCAAAAAGGGGAGTATTACTTCCGGATAGTGCAAATGCTTCAATCAGAGGGTCAGTTTCCCGATTTATTGTACGGGTAACTACCTGTTGCTCAGTGACTGAGAAAACATTCTCGGCATTTGCATCAATAAGAAATTCATATGCATGAACGATTTGAAGACTATCGTTTACAAATTGGTAATCTGTAAATCGATCATTTTCTGAAACGACTGTAAGTTGTTGTCCCTGCAGTGTGCTAACACAAAACAGAATCAAAACTATAGTAATGATATTGAACCAAATTTGATGCATAGTTTTAAACTCGTATGAAGCGCTAAGCAGTCTTTAAAAAATAGCTATAAGCTATACGGTTAAGACAAAAACTGCCTTCCAAGTTTAAAGAGTGTGAAAATAACCCCTGTAAAGGAGGGAAGAGACATAGAAAAAGCTGCAGCATGATCAATGATACTTGTTAAAATTTGTGATCGTAGCTTTAGTCTATAAGTCGCGGGTTAAGTTTGAGAAGAATTGTAATGCATAGATGATAATACACCCCATAAAAAAGAAAATCAATAACGCATTTTACTTTTTTTAAAAAGTTAATGCATTATGGATTGTAAGGTTATGGTAGAAGAGTTTCATTGAATCTATTAAAGAAGCCCAAATTTAATGTAATGAACTATAAAGCTTCAAGTACCATGGCTGAGGCACCACCACCTCCATTACAAATTCCGGCAGCTCCAAGCTCAATATTTTTGCGTTTCATGGCATGCAGCAGTGTTACTATAATCCTGGCGCCTGAACAGCCGATAGGGTGGCCAATGCTCACCGCCCCGCCATGAATGTTTACTATAGTGGGATCAAGTTCAAGCTTTTGATTATTGATAAGAGATACGACTGAAAATGCCTCGTTGATTTCAAATAACCCTATATCATTTTTCCCCACCCCAGCACGCTTAATAGCAATTGGCAAAGCATCGGCAGGGGCGGTTGTGAACCACTCGGGTGCTTTTGCCGTACTTGCGTGGCTTCTGATGCGTGCAAGAGGTTGCAAGCCAAGGTCTTTAGCCTTCTCCTCGCTCATCAAAAGCACAGCAGCGGCACCGTCGTTAATACTGCTTGCATTAGCTGCCGTAACGGTGCCTTTTTTGTCAAAAACAGGACGGAGAGTCGGGATTTTGGAAAAATTTACTTTATCCAGTTCTTCATCAGATGTCACTTTAGTAACATCACCTTTACGGCCTTTTACCTTCATCTCAATTATTTCGTCGTCGAAATAGCCATTGTCACGAGCTTCAATGGCACGTTTGTAAGACATTACAGCAAATTCATCCTGAGCTTCTCTTCCAATGCCGCACTCTCTGGCACATAGCTCCGCTGCATTCCCCATGTGATAATCATTGTATACATCCCAAAGACCATCTTTGATAATACCATCCAATGCTTGTACGTGCCCAAGTTTCGATCCAAACCGATGTTTATTGAGGTAATAGGGCACATTACTCATGCTTTCCATACCGCCCGCTACCATAATATCTGCCTGTCCGAGAGAGATTTGATCAGCAGCAAACATCACCGCTTTCATACCTGAGGCACAAACTTTATTTACAGTTGTGCATGGAGTTTTATCAGATAATCCGGCTTTGATAGCTGCCTGCCGCGCGGGTGCCTGACCCATTCCTGCAGTCAGTACGTTCCCCATAACAACTTCCTGTACGTCGTCGGGTTTAATTCCCGCTTCCTTAACAGTTTGAAGAATTGCAGCCGAGCCTAATTCAGGAGCATTAAACGATGAAAGGTTTCCGCCAAATGATCCGATAGGAGTTCTCTTGGCTGAAATAATGACTACATTTTTCATAATAAATTATATCACTAACTCAACGTTTGTTTTAGATCATCAATAAGATCATCCGCATCTTCTATGCCTACAGAAACACGGATTAGCGAATCGAATAAACCTGCCTTTTCACGTACATCTTTTGGGATGGATCCGTGAGTCATTGTAGCAGGATGACTGATGAGTGATTCAACACCTCCAAGACTTTCAGCAAGAGTAAAAACTTTCGTACGGCTCATCAATCTGTTGGCTGCATCGATAGAATCATCTTTCAGGCTAAAGGAAAACATTGCACCAAAATCTGTCATCTGCTTTTTGGAAATTTCATACTGAGGATGAGATTCGAGCCCCGGGTAGTGCACTTCAGCAACCTTCGGGCAGGTTGAAAGCCACTCTACAATTTTTTTTGCATTATCCACTGAACGTTGCATACGAACAGAAAGAGTTTTTATTCCCCGCAAAACAAGATAGCAGTCCATTGGGCCCGGTACAGCGCCGGTTGTTTTAATTTGAAAACGAAGGTTTTCAGCTACTTTTTGATCAGAGGTGGCAACTGCACCTCCTATAGTATCCGAATGCCCTCCAAGATATTTTGTGGTAGAGTGCATAACAATATCCGCACCAAGATTCAGCGGTTGTTGCAGGTAAGGAGATGCAAACGTGTTGTCTACCGCGGTCAGGATTGAATTTTCACGTGCTATTTCAACTACCGCGGAGATATCAACCACCCTGAGCAGTGGATTGGTTGGTGTTTCGATCCAGATCAGTTTGGTGTTATCTTTCACTTTAGATTGTATGTTCGAAACATCTGTCATATCAACAAAAGAAAATGATATGCCATAGGGTTCAAAAATAGAGGTGAAAAGACGATACGTGCCGCCGTAAAGATCATTACTTGCAATTACATGATCACCGGGTTTCAGAATTCGAATAATAGCATCAATAGCAGCTACACCACTTGAAAAGCAGATACCGTGTTCAGCATCTTCAAGTCCTGCGATCATTTTTTCAAGAGCGGTGCGGGTTGGGTTACTAACACGGGCATAATCATAACCCTGGTTAACATTTGGCGCCTCCTGTGCATAAGTGGATGTTTGAAAAATAGGAGGCATAACAGCCCCTGTAGTTTGTTCAGGCTCCTGTCCTGCGTGAATAGTCTTGGTATTAAATTTCATGAATAATTCAGAGATTTAATTGGCGTTCCAATGCTTCTGCTTCATGATCCATATCAAGATCGTTATAGAGATCGATTAATTTGCGGGCATAAACTACATTATCTGCATTTGATTCAAATAAAGTTCTCAGATATGGAATAGCGTGCCGAAGATGCGATTCTGATTCAGATGTTGCAAGCTGATTTATTTCTGATTCCTGGTTTGATCCGGTAAGATTTATAAGAATTTTAGCTGCGCTCAGATGAAATTCTGCAATTCGTTGTTTTCGTTCCTCAGAAGTGGGCAGTGCACCATCTACATCATGATAAATTTCAGTAATACTGTTGAGTGATTCTGAGAAATATTCTATCTCCTCCAGTGTACGATTTGACTCATTTGATTTTAACTTCAGATCGTCCGCTTCAATTTTAAGCTGATAAAAACGTTCAGTGGCAAGTGCCTCTCTATACTCAACTCTATTTGGATATTTTTCAGAAAGTGATTCTAAAAGTTCAATTGATTTTTGGTGATGGTTACCCAGAATGTGTGCATTGACTAAACCTTGCATGTAAATTTCAGACTCTGGATAATTTGATACAAGCCCATCATAAATTTCAATCGACCGATCAATCATTCCCGCTTCAAGATAGAGATAGGCTAATTTTTCACAAGTGTCGGGTGGACGCTTAAACCCTTTTTCCTCAATAGATTCAAGAGTCTCAATCGCCTTTGTAAGATCACCATGCCTGTAATAAGTTGTAGCTTTTAGGTTATACGTAACTAAGCTATCCGGAATTATAGTAATGGCATTCGATAAATGGGAAATTACTCTGTCAAAGTGCTGATCAAAATTATCGGTTCCATTTTGTTGCAGATACCGCACGCCTTCGCTCTGTTCGTGAAGCCATGCATTATTAAGAATACTGTCTGTTTCGGTAGTAAACTGATCGGTGGAAAACTGAATTTCATCAATAGTATTCCTGAGATTTCTATACAATTGATTACGATCTGATGGATCCTGGTCATTCATTGCATGAGCTTTCAGGATCCTGGCTTTCAAGACTTTTTTTTCAGAATTTTCGGGATCTTCTGAAAGTTCATTGTCAATGGTTTCTAAAGCTGCCCTGTAGTTGTTTTCGTCATACAAAGTTGCTGCATTTTTACTGGTAGTTTTTTGTAAAGATGTACAAGACAGGGTAAAAAAAACCCCGAAGACAAGCATAATGCCTGTCATCCGGGTTGAGAAATTATACATATAGGTTTTGTTATAAGATTGTTAATTCATGTCTGCTCTTTCCATCGCCTCACGTGCTTCCTCTTCCATACCAAGAGTGGTATAAACCTGGAATAACGACTCCCAATATTCTGAAACTTCAGGATTGATTTCAGCGGCTTTTTCATAGTGTTCGCGTGCTTCCTGCAACGCGTCACGTGCTTGCTGGTCAAGCTCTTCTACGAGTTCAGCATCATCCACAATACTATTGCGCTGTTCAAATAAGTTTGCAGCTTTATTCTGGTAAATAATTCCGAGTATGTTATACCCATCATCATCATCGGGATTCAGACGAACAACTTCTTCCATATTTTCAATAGCGATATTCGTAAGTTCGGCAGATTCTTCTTCAAGTTCAGTTATTTGATCTCTTAATTCTTGAACTTCGGCTAATGCTTCTTCACGCGCATCACCTGAAAGTTGGCGAGCTTCGCGCTCCTTATCGAAAGCTTCATTGTACATACCGGAAATACGGTCATTAATTTCAGTAACATTTTGGTATATCTGAGTTCCTAATACTCTGTAGTATTGAGGGTTATCAGGCTCATCTGCTATCAGTTCTTCGATGATTGAAATCGCTTCATCAATATTCCCCTGTTGAATGTAAATATCTGCCAGGAATTGAACGAACTGGGTGTTATCCGGATAGTTTTCGCGGGCTTCCAACGTTAATTCTTCTGCATCATCATAACGTCCCTGATCGATATATAGACTGATCAAAAATTCATAATCTTCAATTTCGGGAGATTCCATGCGTTCCATTGCACGCTCATAGGTGGCGATAGATTCAGTTATATCCCCCTGGTTAAACTGAGTTGATGAAAGCACGATGTAACTTAATGCACTGTCTGGCTGAATAGTAATCGCATTATTTAAATGGCCGATTGCATAACGTTCCGGATCATCAACGGCTGTTCGCAGGCTGTCTTCAGTTAAATAACCAACTGCATCGTTATGTTCAGTAGCCCAAAACTCGGTTATTATATCATCTATTTCTTCGTACTCGTCTGGAGTATCCTCAGCTTGTTCCATCACCTCTTTGGCTGTCATAAAAGACTCTCTTGAGTCTCCGTAAAGTGACGTACGTTCCCAGGGTTGTTCAATCTCCAGTGCTTGCGATCCGTAAGCTATCCCCCTGTAGAAGTATGCATAGCTGTTGCTGGAATCTTGTTCAAGAGCCCTGTCAGCAGCATCAAGTACCGCTTCATAGTCTCCCAAAAAGGTATTGGTTTCCATTTCACTAACGAGCGGATCTGTAGTTTCACAGCCCCATAAAATACCAGCTAATAGAATAGGAAAGAGTATATAATTTAATCTCTTCATGTTTATTTTGATATCGGTTAATATTTCTTTACAGTCTTACAAAAGTAAACATAACTTGATCATATCGCAATCCTCTGTCACCCATTAAAAAAAATCGTGTAGATCAGGTTTCATTCTTATATTTTGATTGCATAATCAAATCTTTCCAGTAAATCATCAAATAAATGAATCATAGCGTAGTTCAAACTGATAAAGCTCCTGCTGCGATTGGCCCCTACAGTCAGGCTGTTATTTTTAATAATATTATATACTGTTCAGGGCAGATTGCACTTGATCCTCAAACCATGGAACTTGTACAGGGAGATATTAAAATACAAGCGAAACAGGTCATGGAAAATTTGAAACAGGTTCTGCTGGAGGCCGGATCTGATTTCGGTAAAGTGTTAAAGTGTTCAATATTTTTAGATGATATGAATGATTTTAACGTAGTGAATGAGATATATGCCGAGTATTTTGGAGAAAATCCTCCGGCAAGAGAAACGGTTGCAGTTGAAACTCTGCCTAAAAATGTAAAGGTTGAAATCAGCTGTATTGCATATCTCTAAGGAAAAATTATTGATAATTTTTTAGTCCATATTTTTTCAAATTACTCCTGATGCGTAATTGTAAATAAACGTTGAGATTGATTCCCTGTTCTGTCAAGTACACTGGCCTGAATTTGATAACTGCCGTTAGTGGGATGAAAATCAGGATGGTAGTATATCAGTACTTTTTTATCCCGATCGTACTCAATTATTCCATTCTCGCCATTTACTGTAATCTTTGATTGATGGTAATCAATTCCGGAATCATGGTCATCCACCGGTAATTGTATAATGTATTTCCCGCCAACATCCTTAATAATTAATGGTGTTCCCACCCAGGGAGCGGTTCTGTCGCGCATGATTCGTAATTCCGTGAATTCGTTAATGCTGGCTTTTAATACTCCATTTGTAATCTTTGAGTTTATAAACTTGTTTCTATTGCGAAACTCATCAAAGGAATAAAGCCCGATGTGCGGATCATCAGCAATAGATTCGGGAAGAAGCATGTTTAGTGTCATGGAATTACGTACCGGCAGTCGATTCGGAGTAAATTGAATGGATGGTAAACCTCGAAATGTATCGTAAGTTAGAGAGATAGCGAGTGTATCATAAACAGCATTGGCCGGCAATTCAACCCATACCCGATTATTTGTACTGTGCAGTATATTTCGCTGGCCAGGTATAATAATATTACTGCTAATCTGAGGCTCTGTTCTATCGGAATACAGCATTCTGTTATCACCGTGTGAATAGTGTCCTGCAGTTCTTTCAGAACTGGAAATGAGATATGCGGGGGCCTGTTTTTGGTCGTTGGGATTGGATCGTCTGTTTGGTGTTTCTGATGAAATATCTATAAAAGGATAAGCAGGAACAGAAACTATTGTATTATGCCGGGTGTCTTCCTCAAATACAATCTTAACAGTTGATCTGCTTGAGTTTCCGTAAATATCTTCTGCAATAATATCTATGTCATATTCACCCTTATCAAATGCAAGTATGCCTCTGTTTTGCAGCTTTTGATAAAATGGCAGTTGATTGCCATTTGCTACAAAAAGTCTTTGGAAACCGCGCCTTGACTCTGCCAGAATAGGATAGGAGCGATCAAGATACATCATTTGCGATTCGTTCAAATCGAAGATATCTGCACGGGACTCAAAAAGAGTGTCCTCGTCGGCAATCATCATCAATTTGTAAACTGCATAGATATTGGGAGTACGGTTTGCCATGTCGTGAATTTTTACGGCAAGCCCGATGGGTGACTCTGTATGAATTGTTCCAAAATCAGTTATTCCGAAATGATTACTTTGTGGCTCTTTGGTTTGATATGACCTGAAATGAAGACTTTCTGAATGAAGCGACTCCACCGCAAGTGCAGAAAATAAAGGTGGAATATTATCGGCAACACTCAGATTCGTAAGAAGCGGGTTAAAGGGTTTAAAGTTGGGTGTGCGAAGTTCAAAATGCAAATGGGGCGGACCAACTCCTGTAGAGCCTGTATACCCGATGAGATCTCCGCGCTTGTAAGTAAATACGGAATCCTTCAGTACTCTGTCGATCTCGAATCGATAATTTTGCAGGCGGATTGAATCGGCAAAAGCATGTAAATCAGGTTCAAATCTGTGAAGGTGGGCATAAACTGAATAAGAGTCATCTTTATGCTTTAAATAGATCACTTTCCCATATCCTTTGGAACTAATTCCGATTCTGTGAACAACGCCATCACGGGTTGCATAAACCTCGTACCCTTCGCGTCCCCACGTCCTGATATCAATACCGGAATGCAGGTGAGCCGATCGTGTTTCGGCAAATGTGGAGGAGAGATACGGACTGGCATTGGTCGGCCAGAGATAGGAAACAGAATCACTTAAGAAAGACAAATCCTGCGCGTTCGCAGTACTGATTCCAAAGGCCGGGAATAAAAGAATCAGAGGCAGTAAAAAGCAGGATCGTTTATTTAACATATATGCTTATGGTTGAAAGTCTTTCGCCAAGTATGGCTGTAACATGATCGCCGTGTGTAACGGGCGATACTCCCCTGGGAGTACCTGTAAAAATCAGATCACCGGGAAAAAGCGTAAACTGTTGTGACAAATAGGAAACTATTTCACGAGCAGAGAAGATCATTAGTTCTGTACTATCGTTTTGCCGTTCTTTCCCATTCACGGTTAATGTAATCTGTAAATGATCAGGATCGATTTCATTATTGTATTCAACCAAATTACCCACCGGTGCAAACGTATCAAACCCTTTACTCAGGGCCCAAGGTTTGCCGCCCTTTTTTGCTTCACTTTGCAGATCGCGTGCTGTGAAATCAATCCCGATTCCGATTGCTTTGATGATCTCCATTGAATTATCGGCGGTAAGATTTTTTCCTTTACGGCCAATGAGTAAAACCAGTTCTGCTTCATGGTGTACATCACTGGATTGTTCAGGTATATAAACCGTTCCATTATTATGTACAATACTGCTTCGAGGCTTTAAAAAGACAACCGGATCTTTTGTCCGGCTGCTTTTCATTTCTTTTATATGCCCGGCATAGTTTCTGCCGATGCAATAAATGCTTCCATAGGTAAGGTCGGGAAAATCTGGTATCTGAAAGTGCATACAGCAAACATAAAAAAAGCCTCAACACCGATAAAGTGATGAGGCTTAAAATAAATAAACAAATAAATTACTACACAGTTTCTACGGATACAAACTTACGTCCGTTGCCTTTTCGTTTAAATGTAACCGTTCCATCCGCTGTGGCAAAGAGTGTATCATCACCACCGCGCCCTACATTTACACCGGGATGGAATTTAGTGCCGCGCTGACGTACAATAATATTACCGGCCTTTACTACCTGACCGCCGTACTTTTTTACGCCAAGACGTTTTGATTCTGAATCCCGTCCGTTTCTTGTTGAACCCTGTCCTTTCTTATGTGCCATTGTTAAACTCCTGTATTAAGAAATTTTCTCAATTTTAAGTTGAGTAATCGGTTGCCTGTGGCCGTTTTTAACTCTATAACCTTTTCGACGCTTCTTTTTAAAAACGATAACTTTATCACTTTTAAGATCGCCGATTACCTTTGCCGTAATCTTGGCACCCTCCACTAAGGGTGTTCCAATCTGAACATTGCCAGAAGCATCTTTAACAAGTAAAACATCTTCAAGAGTGATGTTTTCATCTTCAGTTGTGAGCCGGTTTACAAAGATCGTTTGATCTTCTTCAACCTTATATTGATGCCCACCAATTTTTACGATAGCGTACATATTTAAAATCCTTTATATTGCTTTTTTTGAGAGAAGAGAAAGATATGGTTTTTTGTTTTACATTCAAAAAAACTAAAGTACCATTTTTAACAAATAATACAGTTGTGAGCAAATGAAAAAGGAATTACCCGAACTTCACAGGCAGGCATTTAAACTTAAAAATTCAAAAAAATTACAGCATGATGGGGGCAGGGCCTGGATCAAAGATTCTCAACTCCATGAAGCGCGCAAAGGAGTGAATGGAAAAATAATGACGGTAAAAGATAAAAAACTGACTGAGCCGGCCACTCCTTCAGATAAACCTAAATCCATTTAATCTGATAGCAGTTATCGGAAAATAAGGATAGTCTCTGAGATTAAGGATGCTTAACTGGCTTTGCGTGTGGGAACTGCCCTGTGTATCCCTGTTTTATTTACGTGGCCAATATATTTACCGATTATTCTCACTTCTTCAAAAATGTCGGGTTCCACAATAATATCGGAATATTCCTCATTCGCCGGTTCTAAACGCAAACCATTTTTATCATAAAATATTCTCTTCAGGCTGGTCTCTCCATTATATAATACAGCGCCTATATCACCATCTTTTACGTCACTATCCATCAGCAGCACAAAATCGCCATCATAAATTCCTGCATCTTTCATACTCATGCCGGATACCCTTAGTGCGAACAGGTCTTCAATATTCGGGAAAAGAGTCTCAAGCGTGATTTCACCCAGGTCTGACTCAACAGCTTCCTGCAAATAACCCGCCGCAATGAGTCCTCGTACGGGTATGCCCGCTCCTGTTTTATTCTCAAGCCTGTCTCCAAATTCCGGATGGATATCATATTCTTCATCCTCTCCTTTAACCAGATATCCTTTTTTGAGAAGTGCCTGAATGTTTTGAGTTACGCTGTTGGGAGATTTATAGTTAAATTGATCCGATATTTCCCGATATGTTGGCCAGACATCGTGCTCCATTTTATAGCCGGTAATAAAATCAAAAAACTCTTTCTGTTTACGTGTTAATTGTGCGTGATCCATAGGATAAATGATTAATGTATAATATATGTGCAATAAACGAAGAAGTTATCTTAAAAACAATTCAGAAAGTCCGCTGAAACGTATTTATAAGCAACTAATACAGTTTTCCTGCATCCTTATAGCTGGATGGGGATGCACCGGAGATCAAATACCGCTTCATAGTAATGAAGTTATCAAAGCGGATTACCCGGAACTGTCAGATGCCATCACGCAAAGAGACGCTGAAAGCTTAATCAATTATGTTGATCACCAAAACGAATATATTCGAAGTTTTGCGTGGCGCTCGCTGGCAAAGAGCGACATCGACAATTCTGACTATTTATTTGAAAAAGTTCTTAGCACAAACGAAACAGCGGGATGGTTTGCGCTGAGT
>CAYOLE010000094.1:0-11541 GCA_964404705.1 uncultured Rhodohalobacter sp.
AAAATGAAACAGGTTTAATTTGATGTGTGTTTAATAACTAAGTAAACTAAGTAATAGAAAATAGGAGAGTTACGTTTTGGTTATGTAACGGTTAGAATATTGTGACAACAAAATTCCTTACTTAAATAAATTCTGAGAGAGATGAAAATTCTGCTACATGTCTATCCACTAATGACCATGCTATTTGTAATTCATTCAGTTTCTATTTCGCAGTCATCTTCATATTCAACATCATCTATTGATTCTTTAACGTCATTAGCGAAAGAAAAATTTAATTCCGGAGAAGAGAGTGAAGCAATGTCCCTATATGAAGATGTTCTTGAGATGGATCCTCAAAATTACGAGGCTCTTTGGAATTCAAGTGTTCTATATGCAAGTGAGGGATATCGCCTGGATGATGAAAGAGAGCAGGAGGAGAAATTTAAAAAGGCATTAGAGTTGGCTGAAAAAGCTGTAGAACTGCATCCTGATAAAGGTTATTCTTATTATGCTTACGCAGTTGCGAAAGGCAGAATGACTGAGGTATTAGGCAAAAGGGACCGGATTCGTGCAGCACATGTTATTCGGGACAATATTGAAAAAGCCGCAGAATTGATACCTGAAGAGCCACTGGTGTGGCATTTGTGGGGAGTATGGCACAGCGATGTATCCAATGTGAGCCGTGCTGAACGATGGGTCGCCCGGTTTATCTCTGGCGGATTGCCTGAGGCCAGCAATGAAACAGCTGAAGAATATTTGAAAAAAGCAGTTGAATTGGATGAAACCAGTATTTTGTTTCGGTGGGATTTAGCCCACCACTATATTGCAGTCGGTGAAGATGAAAAAGCCATAGAAGTTCTTGAAGAACTAATCCACATGGAACCTCAAAGAAAAGATGATCCCCAAAAGATTGAGAATGCCAAAATATTGCTTGATGACCTCAGGTGATCAGTTCAAAAAAAAAATTAATTATACTATTCATCAATAATGATCTCATTCTTATCTCGTGGTATCCGCGATTCAGAACTTCTCTTCTGCTGAAATAACCGAATAATGTTCGAAAAACCATACAGCAGTAAAAAGGCAGCAATCAGGTAAGCAACAGAGTCTGGATTGGAGATGATCAAAGCGGCTATCACAAGAGTCAAAATTCCCATAAAAACGAACCCAAAACTGAGGAGCATCAGCAAACCGAAAAAACCCAGAAATACGGCAAGTGTAATGGGAATTAAATCCGGTAAAATGAAAATCAGCACTCCTGTCAGGACCGGAAAGGCGGCTATAAAGACCGGAACTTTAAAATAAATAAACAACAATCCCAATGCTACAAGGTAGCCACCGGCAATCAGATAGAGAAAGCTGGGATAGATAAGAGTTAAGACACCTGTTGTCAATGCAAGCAAAGCGTTCAGGATTTGCCTTTCTTTTGATTTGTACTGGATATTGATTTGAAATTGCTGATACATGGAGTTGGGATAAAATTGTTCTGTCGTTTCTGGTTACAATTACAGTTCGCCAATATGCAGATGCGAATTTATTGATCGCCTAACAATTTGTTTTGTTTAAATATAATAAGCGTTTTTAAAATAGATAAAAGGTTGAAATTTAGTATGAAATATTAACTATTCATTTTTCATCTGCAAAAACCCGAGGTTTTCAACTTGTGATGGAATGTGCAGATGGAAATAGTTCCAATTGTAACTGTTAGTTAGCCGCTGATTACGTTTTCAATCTCTTTGATCTGTTTGGGAACATCTGTCATGTTTTCGTAGCCATCTTCAGTGATGATCAGGTTGTCTTCGATTCTCACCCCGCCGAAATCGAAAAATGATTCCAGCCTGGATTTGTTCAGAAATCTCGATTTTTCATCATGCTCAAATGCGGGTTTCAGCAGTGCGGGTATAAAATAAATGCCCGGTTCTACTGTAATAACCATACCGGTCTGTAGTTCCCGCCGTGCCCGGAGAAAGCGAATGCCCGGCCGGTCAATACGTTCCACACCTTTTGGATAGCCGCCCACATCATGAGTGTCAAGACCCAGGAAATGACCCAGGCCGTGCGGAAAGAAAAGGGCAAAAATATCGTTTTCCATCAAATCTTTAATATTCCCGTTTACCAAACCCATGTCTTTGAGACCGCCTACAATAATTTCTGCAGCTGCCATATGCAGATTTTCCATTTTTATGCCGGGTTTTGCTGCATCAATTACGCTATTTAGCGCATTCAGAACTGTCTGATAAATCGCGGCCTGATCCCCGCTATAACGACCATTTGCAGGATAAGTACGCGTTACATCAGAGGCATACCCTTCATACTCATATCCCGCATCAATCAAATAAAGATCTCCATTGTTGAGCCGGCTTGTATTATCGGTGTAATGAAGTACGGCACTGTTTACGCCGGCCGCATGAATTCCATTGTACGCTTCAAAAAGCAAGCCCCGTGATTGTTGATGAAAATCAAATATGGCTTTCATCTCATACTCATACATTCCCGGTTTTATAGCTTCCATTACCTTTCTGTGCGCGATATTATTGAGTGAGGCAGCCTCTCTCATTAAGTCGAGTTCATCGTCTGTCTTAATAGACCGGCAGTAAGTGATTGCATCAACCAGAGACTCTGTATCAACATTGAAGGTGCGATCGAGATCTTCCAAAAATTCTGCCTGTTCTTCATTGAGGCAATAAATTACGGATGGATTGAGGTCCCGTAGTATTGAAAGCAGCTTGTTATCATAATGCAGCTCATCCGGTTCGTATAGTGTATAAATATCTTCCTTTGACTTGATATGACCGTGCCAGACAGCAAATTGCTCATCGCGTTTGGGTGCAAACAGATGGTAGGTTTGTGTTTTGAGATCCAGAATCAGATGATAATCCGGCTCATCCACTCCCGTCAAATACAAAAAATTGCTTTCCTGTCGAAATGGGAACTCGTAATCCGTCTGATAACGGTACATCAACTCCCCTCCCTTTATATAGGCAATACCTTCCTGATTTTCATCAAATAGTGAAAGTAGTTTTTTTCTGTGGAGTTTAGATGACATGAGAAATATGATTTTAAATTTTACAGGATAGCGGGAAGTTAGCAGATGGGCTTATCAATCAAAAAATAATAAAAGCCGTTCACCTAAATTTTTTAAAAAACGTTCATTTTCATTCATTAATTCCCGGATGAAATTTGCCGGAACTTCCGTGAAACGCCTGCCGGATGGTGAAATAACAGTGGCCTTTCTGCCGGGTGTTGTAGCCAGGTTATCTAAGGTTATCCACAAAATGCCCTGGTTTTTACCGGAACGGTTCAAAACTCCGCAGAGAATAGTGCTGTCGTTTCCACTGTCAAGAACACTGATACCTATTTTGCAATCCGGCACAAATGTTGAAATGTGATAGTAGTGCCCAAGAGGAAAGGGAGCCAGTGTTGACGGGAGATCTAAATATTGCACCCGGTCCGTACGAGACTCCTGCCGGAAGGGCTGCAAAATTTCCAGTGCAAGACGCTTTGTTTCTTCGGTAGAATTTGCAGATATAAATCCCCGGTCGATCCAATAATCAGCAGAACCGGCGTATTCCGGATCCATTTTTTTTGGGGTCAATGGAGATTTTGTTAGTTCGGTAATTTGCTCACCAATGCCGTACCATATTTCTTCAGTACCATTGGTCATCATCAGGTACTTAGCAGTTAATCTGCGATTGTATCGCGCTATTTGTTCCGCTGCCTTATTATTAAGCCTGATATTTTCCGACTTGCACTCAATAAGAGCCCAAGGTTCCATCGATCGGTTATATAGAACAAGGTCAGCACGCAGCGTATTTTCAGCTTCCGGTAACTTAATGGGAGCCTCGAACCCCATTCGATTTTTGTTGAAATCCGTCTCTGCAAGAAGATATTCAACATATCGCAAGCGTACTCTTTCTTCTGGCCGGTTAGCAAAACGTTTTTTCAATACCGGATTGAAAAGCCACTTAGATCCGTCGCTAATACGAAATTGCGGAAAATGCCTTTTAGCAGATGTAGTCATGAGTATAAAATAAAAAAGGGATTCATACTTTTGAATCCCCTTATATTCTGTTAATTAACAGAAGTCATGTCCTTTTCTTTTTTTTGCCTTTCCCTTTCCCTTTTTTCCTGGATTTTTTACTTCCATTCGTGTTTACTTCAGGCGGATCGATTTGTTTTTTAATAATTGCCTGCTGAGCCACTGAGAGAATATTATAAACAAGATAGTAAAGACTTAAGCCTGCAGCGAAGTTGTTGAATACAAACAGCAGGATAAAAGGCAATACATATGTGAAGGCTTTCATGTTCGGTCCGCCCGGAGTAGGCGAAGAGCCCCCACCCATACCGCCGATGCCGCCCATTACTTTGGTCTGAATAAACATTGCACCGGTCATCAAAAGTACAAATCCAGCTACCTGATCGCCTAAAAATGGAATACTAAACGGCAGGTTTAGAATATAATCCGGTGCCGAAAGATCTGTTGCCCATAAAAATGGCTCCTGGCGAATCAGCATTGAATTTTGAAAAAAGAAAAAGAGCGTAATTAGTATGGGAAACTGCAGCAGCATAGGCAAACATCCGCCCAGCGGATTAACTCCGGCTTTTTTGTAAAGCGCCAGGGTTTCTTTCTGCTGCTTTTGGGGATCATCTTTATACTTTTCTTTAATTTCCTGCATTTGTGGCTGCAACTCCTTCATTGCAGCCATACTTTTAAAGCTTTTCTGTGTAAGAGGATAAAGGATTAGCTTAATGATAATACCAAAGAGGATGATCAGAATTCCATAATTTGGAATAAACACACTTCCTAAGGCAAAGAATGGAATTACCAAAAAACGGACAAGGGGATCAGCAAACCAACGGATGAGTGCATAGCCAATTTCTACCACATCGTAGGCGCTGGAATCAAAATCTCTGAGATCGTAATAGAGCAGCGGTCCGGCGTAAAATTCGTAGGTTAAAATATTATCGGTGGCAATATTCGATGTAACCCCGGTCTGGTAATGATGTATGACATTTGGCTCGCCGGGAGTGCCGATTATTTCACCGCGAAGAATGGCTGAATTGGAGTTTGCGGTGGGTTTTATGTACTGTCCGAAAAAACGTGTCCGAGATGAAACCCAATCAATAGTTCCGTTGATAATTTGTTCGCCCTGCCCGTTTTCCGTAAGCTGAAATTTTTCAAGCTCACCGCCGGCATGCACATATGCAGCAGAATTTTGTGCATCCTGAGTAATATCACGTTCTGATAAATTAAGGGGGGAAGTCCATGCAAAATCGACATTGCTGTCGCTAATATAATCCATCATATTGTCGAAATGGATCTCCAGATCGTACTGGTATTTATCAGCATGAAATGTGTATGTAAAAACAATTCTTGAGTCATCATCCAGTTGCAGCTGATAGCTTAGCTGTTCCGACTCCTCCAGGTCCAGCTCGTAATTATCACCGTTAAATAGGGGCTCGAATAGTAGCTCATTAGTTTCAATATTGTAATTTTGGAAGGACAGAAACCCAAGCGAATAAGTGGACCGGGTGGTGTCCATAATCATCTGCATCTGTTCCTGTTCCCAGGTAGTATGCTCAAGAAGAGTATATTTTGAGGGACCTGCACCCAGGTTGGTAAATTCTATTTCATAGAGAGGAGTGCGAACTGTTGTTCTTAATGTATCACTAATTCCGATCTCTTCGAAAGCGCCCAAAACGGGTCTGTCAGCTTGCGGGGTTTCCGTCAGCTCATCAACAGGGGGCAAGGCCTCCTCCCGCTCATCTTGCTGAGTTGTCAGCTCATCTGCCTCCCTTTCTTGTGCTTCTGCTGCGGCGATACTGTCTTGCGCAGCCTGCTGAGCACGCTGCCTTTGAAGTTCTTCTTCACCCGGCATGGTGTAGAATGCCCATGCAATCGTGATAATAAAAATCAATAAAAGCCCCGTTACGGTATTCCTGTCCAAAATTTAATCTGTTTTTTGATGGTTATTGTCTGCCGCAGAATCGCGATCAGAAGTCAATTTGTAAGAAATCATCTTTAAAAGTGAAACCATGCTTTGTTCCACACTTGAATAGGAGAGATCTTTGCTTGTAGCAATGAAAATTGCATGAAAACCAATTTCATTATTTCTTATAGATGGCGGCAGTAACTGCTGATTTGTTCGAAAAGTTTCCCTTAGCAATCGCTTTGCCCTGTTGCGGTCTACTGCACGCCGAAATATATTCTTAGGAGCGATAAATCCAAATAAGCATTGAGTATTTGGATTTGAATAAACACGATATCGGCACAAAAGAGGGGAATTTTTGAGTACTGTGGAGCGCTTAAAGACGCGCTGAAAATTTAGTTTACCCCGCAGAATTTTTTTGCGAGGCAGTGACTGATCAGGCTTATTGCTGATGTTGTCCTTATTTCGCGCCTTTGCTTGCGTCACTTACAGATAATTTATGACGGCCTTTTGCACGGCGGCGGTTGAGGACATCTCTTCCGTTTTTGGATTTCATTCTTTTACGAAATCCGTGTTTATTTGATCTTTTACGTTTACTGGGTTGATATGTGCGTTTCATGACCTGAAATTATTTACAAAAATCCTGTTTTTTGATAGAACAGAAAAATACGAAGAATTAAGTAAAAATCTAATGATTTATTCGCGCAAATTATCTGTTCATCCTATTCAATGTATTCCACTTTCTGACGTTACTATGTCATGTCGAATAGAGGTGGTATAATTCTTGCCTAAAAAAGAATCAACCCCCTTGTTGAACAGGCAATATTGAAGCCTTACATTTATTAATTAAATATTAATCGCAGCAACACCCTTCATGTTAGAACAAATATCCAAGTTTCTTACCACTGTTTTTGGCACCAAAAGCGAACGAGACCTTAAAAAGATCTGGCCAATCGTAGATGAAATCAAAAGTTTTGAAGATGAAATTAAAGAATTGAGCGATGATGAGCTCAAGCAAAAAACAGAATCTTTCCGTCAGAAAATCGCCGATGAGACCGCAGAGGTGGATGAGCAAATCGCTGAAGTGAAAAAGAAAATGGATTCAAATGATGAATCTATTACGTTTGAAGAAAGAAGAGAACTGGCTGACAGGCTTAAAGAGCTAAAAGAGGAGTGGCTCGAAATCTTAGAAGATGTTTTGGATGAAATTATGCCGGAAGCCTACGCGGTGCTCAAAGACACCTGCCGCCGGTTTGTCGGCAAAAAATGGAAAGTGGCTGGTACTGAGATTGAATGGGATATGGTGCCATATGATGTTCAGCTTGTCGGGGCCATTGCGATGCACCAGGGGGCAATAGCAGAAATGAAAACCGGTGAGGGTAAAACCCTTGCAGCTATCTTTCCCGCCTATCTAAACGCACTTGCCGGGCGGGGAGTCCATGTAGTAACTGTTAATACCTACCTTGCCAAGCGTGATGCCGAATGGAATGAGCCAATATTTAATTTTCACGGACTTACCGTGGATTGTGTTGATCATTACGACCCAAACTCAGAACCGCGAAGAAAAGCTTACCGGGCTGATATTACCTACGGTACGAATAATGAGTTTGGTTTCGATTATTTGCGCGATAACATGGTGGCTGAAGAAGAACAACTTGTGCAGAGAGGCTATCATTTCGCGATTATTGATGAGGTGGATTCTATCTTGATTGATGAGGCCAGAACCCCGCTTATCATTTCAGGCCCCATTCCCCAGGGTGGCGACCAGCAGAAGTTTGAAGAGATGAAGCCTCGGGTGGAATCGCTTGTAAACGCTCAGAAATCATTGGTGGCAAAGCTGGTTAACGAAGCCGAAGCTCATGTTAAAGAGGAAAATTATGATGATGCGGGACTGGCATTTTTCCGGGCTTATCGCGGATTTCCAAAAAATCCAAAATTCAAAAAATTGATGCAGGAGCCGCAAATGCAGAAGCTGCTCCAAAAAACAGAGAAACTCTATCTGGCCGATAACGCCAAGAATATGCCATTTGTAGATGAGTACCTTTTCTACGCGGTAGACATGAAGATGAAGTCGATCGAAATGACCGAGAAAGGCCGCGATTTTCTCACAAAAGGTGATGAGGACCCTGATTTCTTTATTATTCCTGATTTAGGTCTGGAAACGTCAGAGCTTGAGGAAGAAGTAAAACAACTCGAAAAAGAGCGTATAGAAGAAATTAAAGCGAAAGAAGATTTCAGCGATGATTATAAACAGAAGAAAATTAAAGAGGCTAAGGAGGAAGTACAGCAGGAACGCGAGAAAAAGTTTAATGAACTGCACAGGGTTTTTGCTGAACGAAGTGAGCGCATCCACACTATAAATCAACTTCTGAAAGCTTACACCCTTTTTGAACGCGAAGACGAATACATCGTTCAGGACGGCAAAGTTCAAATTGTTGATGAACATACGGGCCGTGTACTCACAGGACGTCGCTATTCCGACGGACTTCATCAGGCGATTGAGGCTAAAGAAAACGTAAAAGTGGAAGCGGCGACTCAAACCTACGCTACCATCACCCTGCAGAATTTTTTCAGAATGTATCACAAACTATCGGGTATGACCGGTACTGCTGCTACGGAAGAGGGCGAGTTTAATGAAATTTACGATCTGGATGTGGTAGTTATACCCACCAACCGGCCCATTATACGGGATGATAAAGATGACCTGATTTTTAAAACGAAAAGGGAAAAGTTCAACGCCACAATAAACAAAATTAAAGAGTATCACGAAAATGGCCAGCCGGTACTCGTGGGTACGGTCAGCGTTGATGAGTCTGAAAAAATCAGCAGGATGCTTAAGCGACAAAAAATTCCGCACAACGTTCTGAACGCCAAACAACACGCCCGGGAAAGTGAGATTGTAGCAGAAGCGGGCCGTCCCGGCGCTGTTACTGTGGCTACGAACATGGCGGGACGTGGTACGGATATTAAGCTGGCTCCGGAAGTGAAAGAAAAAGGAGGCCTGGCTATACTTGGAACGGAGAGGCACGAATCCCGCCGGATTGACCTTCAGCTGCGTGGCCGGGCCGGACGGCAGGGCGATCCCGGTGAATCACAGTTTTATGTATCACTGGAAGATGAACTCATGGATCTGTTTGGAGGATCTGACCGGATTGCCAACATTATGGACCGGCTGAACTTTGAAGAAGGCGAGGTTATTCAGCATCCATGGATCTCGAAATCGCTGGAACGGGCTCAGAAAAAGGTAGAGCAAAACAACTTTAGCATCAGAAAGAAACAGCTCGAATATGATGATGTGCTGAACAACCAGCGAAATGTAGTGTATTCCAGACGTAAACACGCTCTGCTCGGAGATCAGCTCCAGAGCGATATTTTCGACATGATTGAAGACCTGATCGTTGAGATCATTAATGAGCACTATTTTCAGGGAAACTACGAACAGATACGTGATGATGTTCTGAGGCAGCTGGCCGTCGACATTGAAATTGACAGGGACAAATGGGGAATCCTTGGCGAGGACGGTATGATCGATATGATCCTGGAAAGGGCTTATGAAGTTTATCGCAAGAAGGAAAAACTGGTTTCTGAGCCTCTCTACAGAATTGTGAAGCAAATTCAGGAATCTGATTCAGAGAAAAAACCGACAAAGATTCAGGTAATATTTTCTGATGGAATACGCAGAATGCGTGTGATTGTTGATGTTGAAAAAGCCTCAAATAATGAAGGGCGGGAAGTGGCGCGTTCTCTCGAACGTACAGCCATTCTTAGTACCATCGATAACAAATGGATGGAGCACCTTCGTGAGCTGGATACGGTGAAAGAAGGTATCGGGCTTCGTTCGTATGGTCAAAAAGATCCGCTTATGGAATATAAGCGCGAAGCATTTGAGATGTTTAAGAACCTGATTTCAGAAATTAACCGCGAAACAATTTCAGTGATCTGGAAGGCAATTCCTGAAATGCAGAAAGATCGTGCCGAACAAATGCAGCAGGCCCAAAAAACCCGCAGTAAAATTGATCTTGAAAGGGCACATGCACAACATGCCGATTCCACCAATATGGGCTTCCGCGGGGCAGGTCAGGAGCAAAATGGAGATCAGCGGCGCGGAACCGCACCGGGCGAAAAGAAACAGCCCGTTACCGTTGAGGAGGAGCCGGGCCGAAACGATTATGTAAAGGTTCAAAATATGGGCAGCGGCGAAACAAAAGAAGTGAAGTGGAAATATGCTAAAAAAATGGTAAATGAAGACGGCTGGATCCTTATTGAAAAGTAAACACAGCCTCCATTCATGAAAATCGAGATTGCCGTCCGGCTGCTTAAGATAATGAAGCGGCCAGATGGCTTTTTTAGCTGGTAAGTAAGTGAACGTGAGTTCGGTATAAGAATTGATACAGGGCCAGAAGAAATCCCTCCTTGAGGAGGTTTCTGTCCTGTGGTTTTCAGGACGGACGGGAGGTGTTCATGCCTTTGCATGACCTGAGAACACCCCACAAATCGACTTCAGAACTGATGAAGTCGATTATCTCCCCTCCCCGGGGAAATACACCCGGGACCAGAAAAGCACTGGCAGGGGAGAATTACTTCTCACTTCTTCCTCATCTCTTTCACTACCACAACCACAGAATAAATCACCACTGCAGGAATAACACCATACAATATTCCATTGATGAATGGTATTATTAAAGTGCTCTGTACGGAATCTATGTATAGATATGTAAGATATAACAGATAGCAGGAAAACAGGATCGCTCCCTCAGTTCTGGTGATGATCTTTCCGCTGTAAAATAACGGCATACACAAGATCGATATACCAAGCAGCACAATCAGGTCAATGTTGATCAATGTTTGCTGAACGGGAATTTCTGAAGTAAAAAGGCCGGATATTCCGATTACTGATAATATATTCAGGATGTTACTTCCTACAATACTTCCCACAGCGAGGTCTTTTTCTCCCCTGACAGCTGCAAGAATTGAGGTTACAATTTCGGGCAGTGAGGTGCCAATAGCTACTATAGTTAATCCAATAATTAGTTCACTTATACCGGCCATCTCTGCAAATATTGTGGCGGATTCAACCAGCCAGCGGGCTCCGGCAATCAACAGGATAAGTCCGGCGATTGTAAGCAATCCGTTTATCCAGGGTGATCCTGCCTGCAACGCCTCTTTTTTTGTAAAGTCCGTCTTGCCGCTAAACCTTACAAGAGCAAAGAGATAAACCACTAAAAATATTATCAGAATAAAACATTCAGTAGTGCTTAAAATTTGGTTGTAAGACAGACCGATGAGCAGCAGAGTAGCGCCAATCATAACGGGAAGATCAAACCGGATCAGGTTACGGTGAACTTTAAGCGGCATGATGAGCGCTGACAGGCCAAGAATCAGCAGGGTATTGGTAAAATTGCTGCCAATAACATTACCCAGTAATATATCCGTTTGATCCGAAATTCCGGCTTCAATACCCACAGCCAGTTCCGGAGCACTTGTTCCAAATGCTACAACGGTGAGGCCAATTACCAGTTTAGTAACGCCAACGGATGCAGCCAGTTTTGATGCGGAACGAACCAAAAGTTCCGCACCCGCAATAAGGGAAGCAAGGCCAATTATAAACCAGATTACAGTAAGCGTCACTCCG
>CAYOLE010000095.1:0-8322 GCA_964404705.1 uncultured Rhodohalobacter sp.
CAATGGCAATATCAATGCGGGCCCGCCTCAGAATGTTCCCGGCAACCCTGCAAATAGACCCGGCGGAAGACCTGGCAACGGCGGAATCTGAAAATGGTCCTAACTCAAATCTTGATAGTTCGGATGTACAGGCTCAGTGGACTTACAGTTTTATTGATATGTTGGGAGGCCAAAAGAGTGAAACCGGCTTAATTTACTGGATGGAATAATTTGACATCCTGAGCTTTTCTGAACCCGAAGTCTTGCAAACTAAGCAGTACAACAATTTATATTAAATACTTTTAATATTTAATGTAACGAATCGGAAATCCAGTCGTCATATCGCTGTAATTACCAAAAATAATATCATAACTAACAGACGAGGTATAATACTATGTGTATCCAAAAACATTTAAAAGCACTTTCATTTACAGTTTTAACAGCAGCCCTTCTTTTCTGGGGATGCGAATCCACACTTGATTCAGGGAATGGTTCCGGCACAGGAACAATGGTTGTGAAGCTTCATGATGCTCCCGTGGACTATGATGAGGTGAATATTTCAGTGGCACGAGTTGAAGTGAACAACACCGAAAATGAGGGAGAGGGCTGGACCGTGATCAGTGAGCCAAATGAAACCTACAATATTCTTGATTTGGTTAACGGAGAGTTCGAGGTTCTTGCGGACGCTGAACTTGAAGAAGGAACTTACAGTCAGATACGTTTGATTCTGAATGATGAAAACACCGTCGTTATCGATGGGGATACATATAATCTTTTTGTACCCAGCGGGGCACAGTCAGGTTTGAAGCTCAATATTGATGCGGAGATAAAAGAAGGAATCGTTTATACGCTTCTGCTTGATTTTGATGCAAACCGATCGGTGGTAAAACGGGGAGCGACAAATCAATATAATCTGAAACCGGTAATACGTGCTACCAATGAGGCTGTGACGGGTAATATCTCGGGTACAATTTTACAGAATGAAGCAAAAGCCGCCGTGTTTGCAATCAGCAACTCCGATACGCTTTCAACAACATTCGCGGATACCACATCCGGTGAATTTACCCTGGTAGGACTTGAAGAGGGATCATATACTGTATCTGTAGAGCCAAGGGAAGGAGATTTTGATTCAGAACTTCTTGAAAATATTGATGTTACCGTAGGTGATATTAAAGATGTTGGTGAGATTGAACTGAATGCGAATTAGGCAGAATTTTTTCTGATAATCCCCTGATCAAACACCTGTTTGATCTTTCCTCTGTGGGGATTGAAAAACCCGGACTTTATTTAGGTTCGGGTTTTTTTTGTTAAGGTCTTTTTTCAGGCCGTTACAGCTTCTTTCGCAAAGAATTCCTGGGTAGTCGTTTTATACAGAGGTTTTCCAATCAACGTAGCAGATGTGCATTCTGTAATTTCGACAGCTACGTAATCTCCTTTTTGATAGTGTTCTTTGTCGAACACCACCATCTTGTTGGTATCGGACCGGCCACTGAGCTGCTCCTCTGATTTTTTGCTGGTCCCCTCAGCCAGAACGAGATGTATATTTCCAATCTCATTTTTATTCCTTTTTTCCTGGATTTTCATCTGCTGTGCGATGATTTCCGACAATCGGCGCTTTTTCACATCCTCCGGCACATCGTCATTATATTTTCGGTGAGCTAAAGTTCGCTCACGTTCGCTGTAGGCAAACATGTAAGCCAAATCGTACTCGACTTCCTCCATCAGGCTCATGGTGGCTTCATGCTCCTCTTCAGTTTCGCCGCAAAATCCAGCAATAATATCTGTTGAAAGTGATACACCCGGAATAATTTCGCGCATGCGGTCTGTCAGTTTCAGGTACTGATCCCGGGTGTAGGGGCGCCGCATCCGCTCGAGCATGGTGTCGCTGCCGGCCTGAGCCGGAATATGGATGTAGTTGCATAAATTAGGTCGTTCGGCAATCAGGTGCAGAAGCGGTTCGGGAAAATCTTTGGGGTGAGGTGATGAAAATCTGAACCGCATCTCGGGGTTCACCTTACTGGCTTCATCCATCAGGCGCGTGAAATCGATTTCCTGGTATTTATAAGAATTTACATTTTGGCCGAGCAGGGTGACTTCTTTGTAGCCCTGGTCGCTGAGCTGCTGAATTTCCCGCAGAATACTTTCCATCGGTCGGCTGCGCTCGCGTCCGCGTGTAAACGGTACAACGCAGAAGGCACACATATTGTCGCATCCGCGCATGATAGATACGAATGCTGTGAGTCCGTTTCCGCTTGTGCGAACCGGTGTAATGTCGGCATAAGTCTCTTCGAGAGATAGCAATACATTTACGGCTTTGCGGCCATCTTCGACTTCCGCCAGCAAGTTGGGAATGTCGCGATAGGCATCCGGACCGACTACGATATCAACCAGTTGTTCCTGATCGATAATTTTATCTTTGATGCGCTCAGCCATACACCCCAGCACACCAACGGTCAGATTCTTTTTCTCTTTCTTGATCGATCTAAACTCTTTTAGACGGTTCCAAACCCTCGTTTCCGCATTCTCACGGATCGAGCAGGTGTTCACAAAAATTACATCTGCCTCCTCGGCTTTCTGCACCGGTTGCATTCCATCCTCCAGAAGAATGGAATTGACAACTTCCGAATCGGCGAAATTCATTTGGCAGCCGTAAGTTTCGATATAAAACTTTCTGTCAGACATAGAAAAATAGATTACCGTAATTAATTCAGATTCTAAAGATACGAATACTGACTGAAGGTATAAACGTGATTTTCAGTAACACTTTTTAAATTAAACTTTAAAAATCTCTCTGTAGAATCAATTTAATTATTGACCTGATATTGATATCAGTTCCACATCAAAAATAAGTGTTGCATCGGGATATATACCCTGGGGCGGCTCAGACCCGTAGGCAAGTGAAGCTGGCAGATAGAGTTCATATCGGGCACCTTCTTGCATAAGTTGAAGTCCTTCACCAAATCCCGCTATTACACCATTAACATTAAATGAAGCAGGACCGGAAGTATTTCGTGACGTATCGAATGTCTCACCATAAATAAAAGTACCCGTATATTCTACATTTACTTCAGAGTCTGGGCCGGGAGTATCGCCATCACCCTCCTCCAGCACTTTATATTGTAGCCCGCTATCTGTTACTTCCACACCTTCCTCTTCGGCATTTTCTTCCAGGAATACGGGATCCAGGCTGTTATCGTGAATAAGTTCCACTTCGTAGATCAGTGTGGCACCTGGTGGTATGCCCTGAGGAGGATTATTTCCATAGGCGAGATCAGCCGGTAATACAAATTCATAAATAGCTCCTACATTCATGAGTTGAATGCCTTCGCGTAATCCGCTTAATAATTCAGACACTGGCAACATCGAGGGCATTTCCTGCTCGTATGAATTATTGAACACACTACCGTCAACAAATGTGCCAATGAAATGGACTACTACTGCAGTATCATCTGTTGGAACAACACCATCGGCATCTTCGATAACTCTGTATTGCAGTCCGCTATCTGTTACGGTAACTCCTTCTCTGTTGGCATTTTCTTCAAGAAATTCAAGGTCAGGCGTATTATCGTACTCATCTTCGTCGGGGCCTGTAGAATCGAGACAGGCAGAGAATAAAAACACTGTGGCGATTAAAAATAGAAATTGTGGCTTTTTCATTTTAAATAGATTAATTCACTGAATTCGTGGCGATGGCAGGACGATCAGTTCAGTATTTATAGGATTTACTTTAAGCTTCATTGCTGTGGTCAGGCAACGAATGCAGATACTGTTCCATTGCCGGAAAATCTGTGGAAAGATGACGGTCAATTTTTATCGGGAGATCATTTTCATAAAATTCCGGCTCAGTTAATTCTTTCCAGAATGAGCGTTGTCTGTCGATAATTGGAATAATATTAGCTATCAAATCTGCATCAAAAAAAAGGATTTTCCTGTGCAAATCTTCAAAATTATCCTGGATCTGCTTGGCAAGCATCACTTTAAATGAAGAACTTGTGTCACTTTGTTGATTCACATCATTGAGGTAAAGATTCTGAAGGCCAAACAGGTTTTGTCTTATTTCCCGGTACAGGTGCAGGCATTCTTCTTTGTAAACAATTTCAGTGGTTTCCTGCCGGTAATAGTGAAAGTTTCGTATCAGCCGTTTTCCGGTGCCAATACTCATGGCTGTTACAGCAGCTGCAAATTGAAGCATTGATGAATTGTTGTTCATTTTGGCCATTTTTCGGGATTCGCCCGCCATCTGTTTAACAGGTCAATATCACTCTCTTGCACTTTGCCTTCTTCAAGAGCTACATCAATTAACGTAATGTAATCTGTGAGCGTATACACAGGTATATTGTGTTTGGCAAAACGCTGTTGTGCTTTATCAAACCCATACGAAAAAATTGAAAGCACAGCCGTAACATTTGCACCGATAAATTTGAGAGCTTCCACAACTGAAATGGCTGATCCTCCGGTCGATATTAAATCTTCTATCACAATAGTTGACTGGCCTTTATCTACGCCCCCTTCTATTTGATTTCCAAGCCCGTAGGCTTTGGCTTTTGCGCGAACATACGCTAACGGCAGATCCATACTGCCAGCTACCCATGCAGCGTGTGGAATACCCGCGGTAGCGGTCCCGGTAATAACATCGGGCTTTTCAAGATGTTTTTCGATAATCGAAATGAAGGATTGGGCTATCTTTTTCCGAACTTCAGGATAGCGAAGTGTCAAGCGATTGTCACAATAGATAGGTGAGTTCCACCCGGATGACCATGTAAACGGTTCATTGGGCCGCAACAAAACCGCGTCTATATCGAGCAGTGATTTTGCGACATCACGTGCCAGGTCTTTATCTAAAATAATATGTGTTTTTTCTGTATCAATCATATAGAGATATACGTCGTACTATTCATTCCATTGATGGCATGCAGGAGATGCTTCCCGATCTGTTTTTACTGGGGAATTATGTAATTGGAATCAATTAAATATATTAATGATAGCCATCAGACAAATTGATGCATAAAATCCTGCAAGAAGATCATCCCCCAATATACCAATTTTTCCGCGAAAATTCTCTACCCGTTTAATTCCGAATGGTTTGATGATATCAAACAATCTGAAAAGCAAAAAGCCAATTATGTAAATTGTTATACCTGGCGTAATATTGATTATTGAAAAGGTAATTGCAAAAACCAAGGCCTGTCCGGCACATTCATCCATAACAAATTCACCGGGATCTTCTCCAAGACGTTTAATTGCTGCCGGGGCACAAATCAGCGAAATAATGGATGCAATAACGGTCAGTACTATAGTCCCGAGAAAACCATGCAGTTCGTAGGAAAGATAAATAAAAGGTAAAAAGAGTAAACTTCCCCAAGTACCAGGCGCTAATGGTAGGTAACCAGTTCCAAACAACGTACCCATCAACAGCAGAAAAGAATTCTTTCTATCTGCTCGATTCATCTGCTGCCGGAATAGAGATTTCGGTTCATGTACAGATATTCAATGCCTGAGTAAACAGTGATGATTACAACTCCTATTAATCCCCAATAAAGAATATTAGTCTCAAAAACAGAGAGTACGAACTGAGATATAACCCCGGGTATCAACAACATGAAACCCAGTATCAGGGCTACATACAGATATCCCATCTGTATAGCTGTTTTGGCTTTTGCCATTTTTCGGGTTTCCATCACTATTCCTTTGCGATCAGAATAGATACGCAAAAATGTAATCGTGATATCCCGAATTATAATCAAACCGATGGCCCACCAGGGAAATTGAGATGAATCTAAAAATGGCAGACAGATAAATGCAGCAAAAGTTAGAAATTTATCTGCGAGCGGATCGAGAAATATTCCAATTTCGCTCTCAACTTCATAACGACGAGCGATGTATCCATCAAAATAATCTGTTAGTGCGGCAACGGTGTAAACAATAAGGCTGAGACCTCGCCAGATCAGATCGTCCTGAATAAACAGGAAAAAAAAGATAGGTGCTAATAACAGCCGCGTTGTACTGAGTATGTTAGGTATTTTTTCCACACTCAAAGGTAATAGTGTAGAATGAAAGTTGTTAAGATGAATTTCACAACAAATTTCATCATAGGTTGACAAACTCCTATTTTCAATGCCATGTATAAAGCACACATCATCACAATTGGTAACGAGCTTCTGATAGGCGATACCATAAACTCCAACGCTTCCTGGATTGGACGATTTATGAACGCCGAAGGGTTTGATGTTGAGAAAGTAATTACATTGCCCGATCGTTATAAACTGTTGAAAAAGCAGATTGCCAAAAGTTTCGAAGATGCTGATTTTACGATTGTGACGGGAGGCCTTGGTCCTACTCACGACGACATCACAAAAAAAGTTGTTGCTGATCTTTTTGGCTCAGAGCTTGTTACAGACCAAAATGTGCTTCAGCATATAAAAAATATTTTCAGGAGACGGCATTTTGTTTTCAGCCAGTCTAATGCAGATCAGGCCCTTGTTCCCAATAATTGCAAGATACTTTTTAATGAAAAAGGAACCGCACCTGGTTTGTGGTTTCAAGAAAAAGGGCACGTGCTTGCAGTTTTACCGGGAGTTCCGCATGAGATGAAATATCTTATTGAGAATGAAATTACCCCTCGTCTTGAGAGCGCATTTCCAAACCGAATAGTTAAACTGGTACAATATTTTCATACAGCCGGCGTACCGGAAAGCACACTCAGTGATACGGTGATTGGCGATTTAACAGAGTATCTAAATAATGAACTCGAAGTAGCATATCTTCCCGACGCATATGGCGTTCAAATTCGGGTGAGCTACAGCGGAGAAGATTCTGAAGCAGCTAATATGCTGATGCTCAAATTCAGGAAAATGATTTTGGAAAGAGCTTCGGATGTGATTTATGGAGAAGGAAAGGAGTGTGATTTAGCATCTGTGGCAGGGGATTTGCTTGTTAAGCAGAACAAAACAATAGCTGTGGCTGAAAGCTGTACCGGCGGCCGGCTTTCTGATACAATTACCAATATTCCGGGGTGCAGTCAATATATGCTTGGCGGAATAATTGCGTATTCAAATAAATTAAAGATGCAGCATCTGAATGTTACACAACAGGACTTGCAAAATTATGGAGCGGTTAGCCGCCAGGTTGCGCTGCAGATGGCAAAAGGAGTGGCTGACCAGACCGGAGCGGATATTGGGGTATCAACCACAGGCGTAGCGGGGCCGGGTGGCGGAACGAAAGAAAAACCGGTCGGCACGGTTTGGATGGGATTTTGGATAAGTGGAGATCATTTTGCTTTAAAAGCTGTGCTGGCCGATGACCGGGAGATCAACAAACAGAGAACTACGATGGTGGTTCTTGAAACTGTACGTCGTCATTTGAGTGGTATAACACACTATCCTTATAACCTTACCCCGGTTTATTCTTGATCTATCTGCTGCTCCATATAGTCGCTTTTTTAACTGTAGTGCAGGATACTTTACCGCAGGTAACACCTCCGGATACACTAATATTGGAAAATGTGATACCTGATACACTTAATGAAGTTGATGACCCCGAAGAAGAACCGGAAACGGATGAAACTGAAGAACTAATTCCTCTCCGTATTTGGGAATACAAACACCGCCCAGGCTTTTCCACGCATTTAACCGACAGTACTCTTCGCTGGACTCAGATATTGAATATTACCCAGGATTATGCACGTAGGCCGGGAGCAATTGTTTACAGAACAGGAACTCTCGGCAGAAAAGACGGGATTGACCACCATGCTTTTGAAAATCGTGATTTTGAAACAGAGCTCAACGGAATGCTGATAAATGATCCGCTTACAGGATCTGTAAACTGGAGCCGGGTGCCCATTCATAAAATCAGAACGATGGGCGAGTCTGATTATGGCACGCTGTATCGTACGGACATCAGGCTAAGAGACCATTACCTTGTGGAACCAAGAACATATCTGAATTTTGATGAAAGCAGCTACAACTACCGGAATCTGGAATTTGCAGCTACGCATAATATTAATCAAACAACAAATGTAGAGCTTTCCTATTGGGACAGACGAGATGGAATTGGATATTCCAGAAGTGCTACCGAAGGAAATCAGATCGTATTCAAAGGATATCATCAGCTAAACGAACAATGGTTGCTTCGAGCAGGATTTATTAATAATTCGATGAATCAGGAGCAATCATTCGGGTATCAGCTGCAGGATCCTTCTTTTTTTGCATTTAATCCTTTTATTGAGGTGCCGAATCAAAGTATGGCGGAGTCGGACGAGGGGTCTAAGGATATTTATGTACAGACACATTTCAGGGCAGATACTGCCAGCGCAGTTCAAACACAATTCGGGCTTCATTATCAATC
>CAYOLE010000095.1:8422-11425 GCA_964404705.1 uncultured Rhodohalobacter sp.
ATCCGGGACGATTCGAGATACGATTTTCACAGCGGTTTAAAATTACAGTGGAGGGCAACTTCCGGTTTTGAAATGTCAATTTTTGGGGGCTACTCCAACCGGGCACCCGACATTCAGGCTCTTTACTGGCAATCAAATGCTTTTTTTGGAAATCCTGATCTGCAGAATGAAGAGTCAATTACAGCAGGCGTTGAAACGTCTGTTGGCTTTGCCAGATATTTTACGCTGGGTGGAAGGGCTGATTACAGAGAAACGGAAAATGGCGTGTTCGTAGATCTTGAATCCAGAACGGCGGGACAGTTTGTAAATGTAAATCCATACACTACTCTATCCGCAACAAGCTGGATCGATGTGGAGTCGACTTTATTTGAGGGGATAGTTTCTGCTACTTACAAAACATTTGAATCTGCCACAATGGACAATACAATAAATCAAAGATTACAAATGTCAGGAGATAAAGTATGGCTGAAAGGGGAGTTTTATTGGAAAAATTATTTGTTTGATCGCGCTACGTATGTCAAAGCGGGTTTGGTTGGCATGTATTCACCAAATTTTATGCGGAGTGCTGAATATGTGGCACCGCTGAACCGCTGGCAGCACGGCACAGAAAATTATTTAAATCCTCCCTTTAGCAGAGTTGATATTGATGTGTCAGCCAGGGTTAGGTGGTTAATGGTTCTTTTGCGGTGGGAAAATATATTTGACCGTGTTAATCAACTGGGATACTTTGAAACCGTTGGTTATCCAATGCCGCAACAAAGATTTATATTTGGGATCCGTGTATTATTTACAAATTAAGAGGTTAAAATGAGTTTGAGTTACATGATTAAAGAAGGTGCTGCGGGTTTGTCGAGGGCAAGGCTTGCCGCATTTACCTCAATATTTTCACTATTTCTGGCGGTGCTGCTGATCGGTGTGCTCTCCAGGATAGGATTTAATGCTTTTGAAGTAGCACAGATGCTTCGCCAGCAGGTTGAAGTGGAAGTGTATTTGCAAAATGTTGATACTCAGACATCAAGTGAGTTACGGCAGAGAATAGCGAGTGAGCAGTTTGTTGAAGAGCTCAGCTATATATCGCGTGATAGTGCTTCTAAAATATTTCAGCAGGAGTTTGGAATGGGAGGAGAAGCCCTTGCCGATCTGGATTTTCTTCCGGCATCACTTCGCCTGAAAATTTCTGATCAGGCTTCAGTTGCTCAGGTAGATTCTCTCGTGCAGGTTGTGGCTGGTTATCAGGGAGTAGAAGAAGTACAATTTAACCTGGCCCTGCTGGAACTGCTCGAAGCAAGAACCGATCAGCTTGTATTGGGCGGAACTATTATTGGAGCATTTATACTGTTTATTGCGATGATATTGGTGTTTAACACCATCAGGCTAACTATTTATGCCAAACGGGATTTGATCAGGGCTATGAAGTTAGTGGGAGCCACCAATGGATTCATTCGCCGGCCATTTTTAATTGAGGGTCTGCTGCAGGGGATCATTGCAGGGAGCGTTGCAGCTTTGTTTATCTACCTGTTATTCGACTGGGGTGTGCCAAGATATTTACCACAGCTCGGCGTGCTAAGCTGGCCTTTTGGCCGCTGGTATTTTTTGATAGGAGGTGTGGTTCTCCTGGCAATGCTAATGGGCTGGTGGGGGAGCAGGTGGGCAGCCCGCAAATTTATTAAAAACACAAAGATTTATGTGTAAATCTCTAATTCGAGGACGTTAAACTCTTAATTTTATCTCCTGTTTCTTTTCGGCGTTCACACTCTTCAACATTATTACACGTGCCGAACAGATGCAGGGAATGCCCATCTATGTTGAAGTCATAGATCTGCTCCATTAATTTTTGAATCTCCAGGATCCTGGGATCGCAAAATTCAATTACGACTCCGCACTCCTTGCAAATCATATGATCGTGTTGCTGGTAGGCATATGAACGTTCGTAGTAGTACTGATTTTTCCCGAATTGCTGACGCTGAACTAATCCGCACTCGATTAACAAATCCAGTGTATTGTACACTGTAGCACGCGACACTCTTGTGCCTGTGTCTTTCATATTGAAAAAGATATCATCTGCATCAAAATGACCTTCTGATCGATAAATCTCATCAAGAACCATAAAACGTTCCGGTGTTTGTCGTTGATTTCTTTCCTTCAGATAGGTACGGAATATCTCTTTTACAAGTTGAATTGTATCTTCGTGTGCAGGATGTGCCATGATAAAATTGTTAACGGGTGAATCAGGTGAACGAGAGAGTTGTAAACGTTTTTATATTTACTGTCGTATCGTTTTAACAAATAATTAAATTTAAAGCTATTAAAATTGAGCTAATATTTTATTTTAGTCTTTGTCTGCCATACATATTACAAAATTGATCGATATGCCAACAATTGTCGCTTTCGAAACTCTTACGGAACTTTTTGAGAATCTCGTAACAAAATACGAAAAATCTGATAAACCAGCGTTCGCGTATAAACCGTCTGCTGATGAAGGTTATAAAACAATTACGTGGAACGAAGTATATGATGATGTTAAATCAGTTGCGAATTATCTACTTCTGCAAAAAGTTGAAAAAGGGGACCGGATAGCAATTCTTAGTGAAAACAGATATGAGTGGGCAATTGTTGATTTGGCAATCCAAATGGTGGGGGCAATGAATGTAGCACTCTATACCACACTCCCTGCCAATCAATGTGAATACATATTACAGGATTCCGAAGCTCAGCTGTTTTTTGTTTCCACAGGTATTCAGTTAAAAAAAGCGATAGAGGTATTTGACAATTGCAAAGACCTTAGACAGGTAATTGCTTTTGATGAACCCAGGGTTCAGGAATATATAAAAAAAGACTACGTAAAACTTTTTGATACCATTTGTACTGCCGGATCCAGGGCTGAATCACAGCAGGATGCGATGCTTAAAAAAAGGTCCAGGAATGTTAAGCCAGAAGATATTGCCACGTTAATCTACACTTCAGGAACAACCGGCAAACCCAAAGGAGCTATGCTGACACACA
>CAYOLE010000096.1:0-11342 GCA_964404705.1 uncultured Rhodohalobacter sp.
GAATTGACTCATCCGATGACTCAAACCCGACATTTCATCATTGACACGTCATTAGTTTGGTTCTGTTTGTTGTGCATGATTATATATGTAATCCCCATTAGCAGCAGGTGTCGATAAATGAGCATATCCTGAGGTAAGGGATCCCACTGATACCTATTAGCCAAATCTTATTTACTATAACCAGCCACTCCCGCATTCTACCTGCTATACCGAAGTACGAATAGTCCATTTTGCATGTCGCTTACCAGAACTTTATCGCCGCTTAGATATGGATAAACAGACCACAAACCAGCAAATTCGGGTCGATTATTATCAGGAGTGGTGTTAAAGTAACCCAAAGATTGTATCTGCGAGGGCAACGGATTGGAAACATCAAGTACCCGCAAGCCCGCAGTGTAGTTGGCCTGATACATAAGATCCCCTTTTACATAAAGATTGTGCGTTATCGCGATGGTATCATGTTCATAAAAACCGATAAGTTCAGGCTCTTCAAGATCCCTGACATCCCAAACAAGAGTTCGTGTATTGTTCCCGGTGGCCCGTTCATCTCCTTCATCATTCATGAAAAAATAGGACTGGTCTTCGGTCAGCCAACCCTGGTGAGAGTATACGGCTCCTTCGTAATGTGTGTTTGAGATGGTGAATGGGTTTGCCTTATCAGAAACATTGTGAATGAGAAACGTTAACTCGGCCGAGCTAAAGCAGATCTCCTGCCCGGCATAGCGTTCATCAGGGCCGTTGTAGATTACACACTGGGTATCATGAATATATCCGTCTCGAATTACGCCTCCGGCCTCCTCATCTACATGGCAACCGGCATACGCTGGTTGTGCCGGATTATCGTGAAGATTTATCATATGCAGGCCACCGCTGCTTGCACAAATTTCACCGATGACAGATCCAACAACATAAGCATATCCGGTCTCCTCGTTGATCGCCACGTTATGAGCATTTTCAAACCGGCTGTAAAGATAATCTTCACGAAACTCTTCCGGCGGATCCTGAATGTGCCGAAGCCGTGTTAAATCGAACACCTGCAAGCCATGCTCTCCTTGTTCGCTCACTACGTATATATAATTTTGATACACCTTCATATCACGCCAGTCCGAGGCTTCTTTAAACCCATCCTCTTCATCATGGCGGGCAAGTAATTGACTTTTTGAGGCTTGTTCCACAGTAGATTCAAGCAGCTTGCCCACAACCACCGGCTCCGACGGATCGGTTACATCTACGAAAGAGACCCCGTCCATAAGGCCCACTAACGCATATTCGCGACCGGTTTCCGGATCAACCCATCCCCAAATATCATTCAGCGATGCTGATAATCCATCACTGGTGTCAGCCAACAGCTCCAGGGGAGTGAGATGGGAATAGAAATCCACATTATCACATGGATAGTTTTCGACCATCCCATCCTCACAGGCTATATAGTTCACCTCTTCCGGGTCTGATGAGGTGCTGCATCCCCAAAAAATCAGGGCAAAAAACAGGGTGAAAGATAGATTACGGAACATATATGGATTGATATCTGTTATGAAAATAGTTTGTATGGATATTAACTTGACAACGACTAAAAAAGTGCCATTTTAATAGCTGAACATGAAATAATTTATCGCTATGGAAGAAGAAAAAGAAGTGGAAAAGTTTGAGGAGATGATAGAAAATCCCACTAAACACCAGTTAAAAGCCATTCACAGTGCCCGCGAACGTGCCTGTATTGATGCCATGAAATCATCAAAATCAAAAAATCCTCATAATAAAGGCTCCGATCTTGCCGGGCTGTGGAATTATATCTATGAAGAATATTACCAAATGCAGTAAAACTTGTTACTGAATAGCTTATACATACTTATACTAAGAGCCTAACAGCTTTATTTACTATCTCCAGTTTGATAGTATTTACTTCCCTGCCCGAATACTCCCCATCCACGTGCAATGTTACCGGATTCTCAGAACGTAACTCCAGCGATTTGCAAGGAAAGGTCTCAATCTGCTTAAGATGTTGCGGGAAACGGTTAACAAACTGAGGAAGTGCCATCAACAGAGATAACTTATTGATCGGAAGAACTTTCAGCAGATTCATTTTTCCGTCATCTATAACCGCATCCGGCGCAACCAGGAAGCGCCCACCCTCCCGAAAACCGTTACATGCCGTTAGCATCAGCAGGGATTCTGATTTCTCTTCATTCCCATCTATTCTTATACCTAATTGTATTGGTTTGCTGATAAATGCCGCTTGCAATGCGCCCGGCAAATAACTGGCTTTACCGATATAGCGCTTATACTTGTTGGTATAATAGTTTGCCAGCCCATCAAGACCAAAACCGATGGTGTTGAGACACCAGCAACTGATATCGCCGCTGCAACGAATCAGGTCGATCTCTTTAACGGAGGTATTCTGTAACAAATCTATTGCTGAATCAACTGATTCCGGAATGTTGTTCATTTTGGCAAAATCATTACCGCTGCCAAGTGGTATTACACCCAGCGCACAGCCGGCATTTGCAGCCAGGTTTCCCGTTTTATGTACGGTACCATCTCCGCCACAGGCCACCAACAATTCATATTGGGCTGTTTTTCCCGCAAGCTTCGCCCAGATCTTGTTGTCTGTCTGGGTGACGATCCATTCTGCACCGGGCCAATACTTTGATATTCGGGATTTCAGTTTTTTTTCCTGCCGCGCTGCTCTTCCGCCGTTAGCTGAGGGATTAAAAATGAAACAGGTGCGTTTATCTTCGGGCATTTTATCAGAGTCGTAATTTTTATTGGTGCCATTCAACCAGTAATTATTTGAAAAACAGAGCACCTCTGCTCAAACGCTTATTCTGCAGGTCACCTTGTCAATTTTCACCCTTGCTCAGCAGCCCACTGAGCGAGAGTCTGCTCTGGTTTACCCAATAACTCCCAGGTTTTTTCTGATTGAAATTTCTCATCGTAATGATTAATTGCATGGATGATATTATACTGATAATCGATGGTCGCGGATAACGGTTTCATAAGTTTCAACGCACCCAAAGGAGCTTTGGATTTTTTAAGATTTTGATTTGGGTGATGTTTGATGAATTCATCGGCCGCCTCTTCCATATTAAACGGTTCCAGTCCCTGGATCGGATATTCTCGATCTTCGTTGTGATCACGATCTAATCGAAAAGCATTTGCCACCTGCATGCCATAATCCCTTGTACTGATCCACCAGCTTTTTGTAAGCTGATCACCCGCCAGCATTACCCGGTTTCCTTTTAGTTGCACGTTTGTCAGATTTTCATAGAAATTGGAGGGATAGAAAATTGTCACCGGAATATCTGCTTCTTTTAAAATACGGCACGCTTCATTTTTTATATCAAATACCCACCAGTTGGCTTGATCATAATCTTTTACAAGTGATGAGAGATGACCGATTCGTTTCACACGGGCCGATTTAGCCGCTTCAATTACATTTTGAATGCCATGTATTTCAGTTTTGAAATCTTTATTTTTTTCATCGGGCATGGTATGTAAACTCAAATACACGAAATCCACATCGGCAAATGCGGTCCGCAGACTTGCTTTATCCTGCAGATCTCCCTTTAAAACATACGTTTCGGCACCAAGTTTTCGCTGAGCCTTTGGCATATCACGTACCACGGCTGTTACAGAATAGCCCCGATGTTTTAAAATTTTTGTAACAGGAGAGCCCAGCATGCCCGTAGCTCCAATAACTGCAATTGATTGTATGGTATTCATCTGATAAAAGAAGGAATTTTAAAAAATAACACAGGGTGATGGATAAAAACCGTCTGTTTGCAAATCAGCCACAGGGTCATAATATCAATTTTTAATTCTGTATCATTTGGGTTATTTACGCATTGATTACAGATTCATTTAGCCAAAAGAAACAATGGATTTTAGAACATTAAGTAGGACGGCATTATTACTAATTTTGATTTCAGGATGCAGCAAACAAGAACATACGTTTTTTGATGGTGAAATCAACTATCAAACCGCATCCGTCAACCATGAAATTTTATTTGATGAGATTCTTATGCCAAGAAAAATGCGTGTTATCGACCAGAGGCTGTTGGTTTCCGATTTTAGCAATCAACCTCCTTTTCATGTATTAAATGTAGAAGATGACAGATCCCTGAGATATATAAAGGGTGTGGGAAGAGAGGGTGAACAAACTGGAGAATTTATGATAATTGAAGATTTTATTGATGCTGATTCGTTAATCTACATTTTTGATAGTCAGCAGCACAAACTTGTGGCTTTTGACCGGGACCTGAATTTTGCACCTGAAGATGAGATCCATTTAAAAGGCCAGGGTCGCCCTTTATCCATGTATTCCATGTCAGACGGCAAATTTGCCACAATCGGCTTGTTTTCGGGTGAAAGGTTCCAACTCTATAACGAGGAGGGTGATATTGCGGGCAGGCATGGAGAACTGGTATCTTTTAACGACAATTTTTCAGGAAGTGAACTGGCAGTTTCCTGGTACAGTTTTTCCGCAGTACACCCTGATGAAGATATCCTCTACCTCTTTTCTTCCAATTCTGATTATATCGAAAAATACAGGGCAGATACTGGTGAGTTGCTAAAAACCGTAAAGGGTAATCAGCATCCTTACCCGCGAATGAGCCTTGAAAGGGTCGAAGAACAAACATGGCCGGTAGATGACGGCAGCATTTATTCCTATCTCTGGGCAGATTCCGACGACCGGCAAATTTATGCGCTCTATTCAGGAGTGCTGCAATCGGAACTGGAGCAGTTTCAGGCGGATAAAATCCATATCCTGGACTGGGATCTGAATCTTGTTGCTGCCTACGAACTGGATCATTTTCCATTTACGATGGCCGCAGATGGCAGTGGCGGCATATATACCGTAACACATACAGAAGGGGGTGCCGTGTTCCGGCATATTTCATTCGATTAAAGTACGTGAACCAAGCTACTTAGTCCTGATTTTTTCAAGATTATTTATCAAATGATGCAGGTGAGATTCTACGGTATCGAACGGGCGATAGCCCCGAGCCATCAGGCTGATCTCATCGCCAATGCGAATCAAAAGTGTCGGATAACCTGTAGCGCCGGCATTTTTGCACCATTCAAATTCTTTTTGCAGGTCAGCAGCTATGTCTTCGCTGTGGAACAGATCCATAAAAGTATCTGCATCAAGGTCAAATTCTTTCAAAAGTGAAACGTAGGTTTCGGCCTGGTTCAAATTTAAACCGTCACGAAAAAAAGCGTTTTGCAGCACACCGGCAAATGCAAGTGAATCAGTTGGGGAGAGTTGATTCATGGTCAGCTGAGCACGGCAGGGCGGCTCTGAATCATACATATAACTGCCTTCTTCGGCCAGCAGCCTGAAATTTCTGCCAAATTTAACCCCGGTGATTTTTTCCGCCTGTTTCAACTCATCATTGATATATGCATAACCTTCACCAATAGGTTTTGCCCGGTCGCCAACCGCCAGACCGCCCGGTTTCACTTCGATAGTAAGCTGACTGGCAAATCGCTTTTGAATTTTCTCCATTACAGGATAAAAACCATAGCACCATCCGCAGAGAGGGTCATATACATAAATTAGCTTTGGATTAATGATCATTCTTCAGGTTTTTTCACTTCAAGTTTAATTTTCGGAGCTTCATCAACTATATCAGCACTTAATTCTGCCAGACGTTCTCCGGCTTCCTTTATCGGAATAGAGACAGCACTTGCACCTGCTTTTTGCATGATTTCTGCCTCTTCTTCACGCATGGTGAGAACATAAATCAGTCCTTTAAAACCGGACATTCGCAGTGTTCTTGTTGCATTTTCTTTAATACGCTGGTTACCCATTGCAATCATTACTGATTTTACTTTACTCAGATCGATATTGGTCCAGAGATCCGTGTCCTGGATATCACCATATACAACTCTTCTGCCGGCCTTTAAATTTCTTTCAATCCGATCCGGGTCAATATCCATTCCAACCACAGGTTTTCCCAGGTCCCGTAGTTTGTCATAAGCAGCTCTTCCGGCATTTCCCATACCAACAATCAGTAATTCAGCAGAACCCAGAGAAACAGTCTGATGCTCAGGATGTCTGACATCACGTTCATATCTAAGAAGGAATTTTTCCCATCGCTTCCAGATTTTTTCTTCATTGATAGTAATTGGAGCATTAATAGCATAAGAAATGGCTGTTAATAAACCGAGAATCACTATGCTTTCCACCGGAATATATCCATGGGCGCTGGCAACAACCCCGGCAATGAGTGTGAATTCACTGTAGGCTGTAAGTGAGATAGAAGCCAAAAAACCCGTTCTTGCCCTGAACTTGAACAGCATAAATAACCCATAAAACAGTACAGATTTTAGGGGCAAAATCAGCAGAAGTACAAAAATAAAGTAAAATCCAGTTAATGAGGGGAAGCCTGTTAAACCCACTTCAAGAAAGAAACCCACAAGGAATGCTTCCTTAATCCCCCACATTTTCTTTGCAATCTGATCCGCTCTTTCGTCTGCAGCTAAAAGCATACCCGCTGCAAGAGCTCCAAGTTCGCCTGAGAGATTAAAAACCTCGAATAAAGTAGCCCCGCCGAGTGCCAGCCCAAGACCAAAAAGCATCCAAAGTTCATCATCCGTTATAATACCCAGAAGACTAATTAGCAGAGGTCGCAAAACAGGCAGGGCGATAATAGAAAGCCCCCAAATTGATGGAATGCCGCCACCGGTATAGGCAATAATACCAATAGCTACCAGATCCTGGAAAATAAGAATACCAATGGCTGCCCGGCCGTAAAATGCACCTAACTCTTTTCTTCTTTCGAGATTTTTTGCTGTAAGTACTGTACTCGAAAAGCCAAGAGTTATCGAAATGATTAGTGCGGCTTGCAGTTCATAACCGAAAAGTAGAGAGATCGGTGTGAAAATTGCAGTAGATATAGCAAGATGAGTTAAGCCAATTCCCAGTATATCATACCTGATGATATTTTTTATCCTGATATGAAGCCCGACTGTAAATAGCAGGAAAACCACACCAAGATGGGATATTTCTTTTAACATGTCACCAGCTTCATAGCCAAAAACTGCTAACGCGAGACCTGCAGCCAAATACCCGACAAGAGGAGGCAGGTGAATTCTTGCCACTCCCATTCCAAACAAAAATGCCACGCCCACCCAAATGATGTCCATTCAAGAAATACTTTGATGATTTAATATTTTGGCAATATGTAATATACGAATAGTTAAGTGCTTGTGAGGCTATCAATTAATAATTGTACTTTTTTTATCTCGTCTTCATTTACCGTATGTCCCATTCCCCTGTATATGGTTTTGGTTACATCTGCACCCAGTCCGGACAGGATTTTTTCCGTTTCGTCAACTCGTTCTTTTGGAATATGCGGGTCAATATTACTGCATCCGAGAAAAGCGGGAGTCTGCTTGAGGCTGCCGCTATAGTTTTCAGCTGATATTTTGTCGCCTATCAGTCCACCGCTTAATGCTGCCAATCCTCCATATCTTGCAGGATGTCGAGCTATAAATTCAGATGCCAGACAGGCTCCCTGTGAAAATCCAAGCAGAATAATCTTTTCTCTTGAAATACCTGAATTTTCGAGGTCTTTAATAATATCGAAGATTACCTGCAGACCCGAGGACAATCCCGGCTCATTTCGCTCAGCTGGAGCCAGGAATGAATAGGGATACCATTGGTTGCCGCTTGCCTGTGGTGCAATGTAGTGCAGATCCGGAGCATTAAACTCATCGGCTAACATTAAGATACTTTCTGCAGAAGCCCCCCGGCCATGAATTAGAATCATTGCACTATCTGCATTGGCTTTATCGGTTCCTCCTGTTGCTATGGATTGCTCTTGATGGGGCCCTTTAAAATGTGATTTTTCATCTGCTCTGAACATGGCTAAATAATGATGGTTTTTAAAATGTAGATAAATAACTAAACCCAACAACAATTCGTTTAATGATAAACGAACATGAATGAATAAAAAAATCGCCTGTAGCATCCTTTTATAAAAAATCTCACTAAATCATACAAAATTAAATACAGGTTTTTTGAATTCATCATTTCTTCTTTTAACAACTGTATTTGATGTCGAGACCAGATGAGCTATTCTTCTATTTTCATTTCCACGAAACAAACTTGAAATGAATCCCAAATCTTTAATCATTCACACCTCCCGGCATTACACTTCTCTAACAGACATGGGAGATGATCATTATTGGAATTTTACTCCTTTCTAACTTCATAATAATTAGAAGTTTAAAAGGACAGAGTAACAATAATGAGAAAATTTCTTAAGAAAATGCTAATTATGAACATTGAACGAAACTTCATTTATTTCATGCCGAAAGAAATTCAAAAACTATATTTGGCAGACCTTAAAAATGGTCGGGGTTTTCAACTTATTCATTGTAATTAACAAGTGTTTGACGTTTATACTAACTCCATACATGGCCTGGCGACGGGATAAAATAATATTTTATCTCCACAGTATATGATTAAATGTTGATTTCGGTCCTGCATCATTTTTGAGCTATGGTGGAGGCACTTTTTTTATCTGCTTTAGAATTCATAGCTGGAAATAGCAATACGGCTACTATAGCACAGAACAAATTGTGCTGAGTGTACATTTGCAACCCCGCACGGTTTGATCGCCGTGCGGGGAATTTTTAGAAAGATGTTCCTTCCCATCCAACCGGTATTCAGTTTCGGACTTGCAAATACCGGCATAGTATTGTCGTTATAATGCTCTAAATATCACCAAAAGATGAAAATGCTTGAAGCTGTTATTTTTCCCTCCTTTACAGGCTGCATATAAATGTTCGAAAAAAACAGGCTGTGATTGCCTGTATGTGCATCCATAGAAACAGAAATTGCCTTCGTTTTCCGTGTTTCATAAGCTTACCCGGAACATTGATTTGTAGGAGTGATCTTTAAAAAAGAAAGAAAATCGATAAATCTTTTTTAAACAATAAGTTAATTTTGATACAGATTTTACTCTCCGGAATATTTACCTGCCATTATAGCTCTCTCACTCTATATTTGTAGGCTTTCAGAGTTTGCAGTTAAAAAATCTGTAAACCGAAAGTTATATTCATTGCAATCGATTTCGTATATTGGGAACTTATTTATTTTCATTTTTAAGAACGAATTCGTTCTGTATGAGCAAAAAGTTTGACGAAGTAAAACAATTGGCTTACCCCAAAGCGGAAGTCGAAATCCTGAATTGGTGGAAAGAGAATCAGGTCTTTGCCAGGAGCCTTAAATCCCGGGCGGATGGTATTCCCTTCACCTTTTTTGAGGGTCCCCCAACAGCAAACGGCAAACCGGGAATTCATCACGTGATGGCCCGTACTGTAAAAGATCTTTTTTGTCGCTATAAGACACTCAAAGGCTTTCGGGTGGATCGTAAAGCCGGATGGGATACCCATGGACTCCCGGTTGAAATAGAGGTTGAAAAGGAGCTTGGCCTGGATGGACGCGCCCAGGTTCAAGAGTACGGTGTGGCAGAATACAATGCTAAATGCCGTGAAAGTGTACTGAAATATAAACACCTTTGGGATGATCTTACCAACCGTATGGGCTATTGGGTTGATCTTGAAAAACCATACATAACTTTCGAAAACGACTACATAGAATCCGTATGGTGGGCTTTTAAACAACTTTATGACAAAGACCTGGTATATAAAGGCTATAAAATTCAATGGTATTCTCCCGGCAGCGGAACAGTCCTCTCATCACACGAAGTAAGCCTGGGATATAAAGAAACTCAGGATCCATCTATTTATGTTAAGTTTCCCCTTGATGCGGATGAAAACGTTTATTTTTTAGCCTGGACAACCACGCCATGGACAATTATTTCGAATATGGCGCTCGCGGTAAATTCAAAGCTTGATTACGTTAAAATTAAGGTTGAACATGACGGTAATACCGAATTTTACATTCTTGCCGAAGACTGTCTTCACGATGCGATTAGCGATGATTATGAAATTGTAGATAAATATAAAGGCAGCGATCTGGTTGGGTGGGTCTACAAGCCTATATTTGATTATGCGCTTAAAGAGTTTGACAAAAAGGATGCCTGGCGTGTAGTTGAAGCAGATTATGTTACTACCGATGATGGAACCGGAATCGTCCACACAGCCCCTGCTTTTGGTGCCGATGACTTTGCAACAGCACAGAAAGAAGAGATTCCATTGTTTAATCCTATCAATGCTGAAGGTCGTTTTGAAGATGTAATTGAGGAATTTGCTGGCCAATGGTTTAAAGACGCCGATAAAGAGATCAATCGTGCCATAAAAGAGAAAGGGAAAATGTATAAACATGAAACCTATCTCCACAACTACCCGTTCGACTGGCGAAAAGGCACTCCGCTGATGTCCTACCCTGTTGAGTCGTGGTTTATCAAAACGACTGATGTAAAACAGAAGATGGTAGATTACAATAAAAAAATAAACTGGAAGCCTGAAAGCACCGGTACAGGCCGTTTTGGAACATGGCTGGAAAATAATGTAGACTGGGCCGTATCGCGCCAGCGCTACTGGGGAACGCCTCTGCCAATATGGACGAGCAGTAAAAATCCTGACTATATAGAATGTATTGGAAGTGTGGAAGAGCTGAAAAAGAAAGCCGGCCTGGCTGAAGATACAAAGATCGATCTTCATCGCCCATATATTGATGAGCTTACATGGGAAGCTCCCGATGGCGGTATCATGACACGAGTACCCGATCTCTTAGATGTATGGTTCGATTCAGGTTCTATGCCATGGGCGCAATGGCACTATCCATTTGAAAATAAAGGAAAATTCAAAGACAACTTTCCAGCTGATTTTATCGCAGAAGGGGTAGATCAGACCCGGGGCTGGTTTTACACTCTGCACGCACTTGGCACAATGCTTTTTGATAAACCGGCATACCATAATGTCGTATCCAATGGGTTAGTGCTTGATGAAAACGGCGAAAAGATGAGTAAATCGAAGGGGAATACAGTCGATCCTTTTGAGATGCTTCAAACCTATGGAGCTGATACGGTCCGTTGGTATATGATGAGTAACTCATCACCATGGGAAAATCTTAAGTTTAGTGAAACCGGCCTGCAGGAAACACAACGGAAGTTTTTCAGCACCATAGTAAATACATATTCATTTTTTGCAATGTATGCCAATATTGATGGGTTTAAATACTCCGGTTCGCCGCTTCCCAAATCAGAGCGTACCGAAATGGATCGCTGGATTACTTCCAGGCTAAATACCACCATAAAACAGGTGGATGAGCATTTGGACGAATATGAGCCTACCCGTGCTGCACGAGAAATAGAGATGTTTGTTGAAGAACTCAGCAATTGGTATGTGCGCCGGAGTCGTCG
>CAYOLE010000097.1:0-5229 GCA_964404705.1 uncultured Rhodohalobacter sp.
TTTTTTAAACAAAAAATTGAGATCTCCCCCTTGGTGGGGAGATCATCATAAGATATATGGAATTCCGGAAGCGAAGAGATTGAACCGGCTAATCCACAAATAAGCATTGATGCCTGAGAGCCTCTTTCAGCAGTTTTTCATATTTTGATGCCGGTATCTCAATGCATCCGAATTGGGCGAGGTGGTCTGAATAAAATTGTGTATCCCACAACGTGAATCCGTTCTGTTTAAGGATTCTGTGGCAATGCCAGAGCGCTGCCTTATCGGCTTCTTTTTGATTTTTAAACATCGACTCACCAAAAAATGCTGATCCAAGAGATACGCCATATAACCCGCCGGCAAGACTATCCTTTTCATCATACATTTCAACCGAATGTGCATAACCGGCCATATGCAGCACTTCGTATGAGTTGATGATTATATCTGATATCCAGGTGGTTTCCCGGTCTGCACATTTCATCATCACTTCCCGGAAACGTGTATTGATTTTGCATGAAAAGCGGCCCTGGCGAAGAATCCGCTGTACATTTCCCGATACCCTGAACCTGTTCATTGGAATAATTCCACGCTGTCGGGATGAATACCAGTTAACGGAATTATCTTCCCTTGTTTCACTCATGGGGAAAACTCCCCTGCTGTAGGCGTCGAGCAAAACCTCAGGCGGGATGATTTTATTGTTTGATGATGACTTCATTATAAGATTTTTGCAATTAACTGATTCTACTAACCATGAAAAGAAACAGTTATTATGCTTTCTAAAGCAACCCTTTCGAAGAAATGCCTGTAATGGATACTAAGAGCAAGTTTTAATATCTGGTGAATATTGCTTTGAATTACTAATAAAACCTGATTTTTCACAGCTTATGTTACTCAAAAAATTATTTAAAAAGCCAATCGGACCCTGTTTTAATACAACCTATTCACTATTCCTCCTGATAATTATTATTGCCCTGGCATTTGCGGGATGCGGTGATGAAACAACCGGCCCTGATATCGATGATGATAACGATATAGACGATGATTCCCAGATCGTTGAGATGGTAGGGCAATCTTTTTCCCCCTCAACCCTGCAGGTAGAAATCGGCACTACAGTAATTTGGGAAAATGACAGCGATCAAGTCCACACAGTAACCAGTGGATCTGATCGGGAACATGATGAAAAATTTAATAGTGGTGATGTTGCACCGGGAGAGTCATATTCCTACACTTTTACTGAAATCGGATCATACGACTATTTTTGCATTCCACATCCCGGCATGGAGGGAAATGTCACTGTAGTTGAAGAAGATAACAATAATGACGATGATGATGACAATAATGGCTATTGATCAGTATGAGTATTTAAAGAAAACACATCTCATTGCTGATGTATCTGAATAAGGGAGGATTTGTGTTCTATTGGTTTCTGCTTTTAACTCTTTTACAATTCCTGTCAGCTGCTGATGGTGAAGAAGATGAGGTTGTGTATTTCACAGACTCGGGAACCGCAGAGTTTACTTCCAGTGTGCCGCTTCATACATTTACAGGCAGTTCAGATCATCTTACCGGAATGATTGATCTTACCGAAAATTACATAGATTTTTATTTAGATCTGAGTACGCTTAAAACCGGAATTGGTCGTCGCGACCGTGATATGTACAGTACTCTGAATGTGGATGACCATCCATTTGCGGAGTTCACCGGTGCGCTTGAAACAGATTTTGACGAGGAATCTACTGAACAACAATCCGTGGTTGTGTCGGGCGAGTTCACAATTAATGGAGTAACCCAGGATGTCACAATTGAAGGGATACTGCAAAAACAGGGAGAAGATCTGTATTTAGAAGCTGATTGGATCGTGTTGCTCGATGATTACAATATTGAACCACCGGGCATTCTGTTCTATCGGGTAACCGAAGAGCAGGAAGTTCATATAGAAGCTGTGCTCGAGCCCAGTAACAGGGATGAATTCCAGGATTAGTGCAAATGTAACGGAGACGGTATGAAATTATCGATTCTATTAAATGTAACGCTGGCAGGATGTATAGTTTTTTCCATCACATGGACTGATTCTGCCAACGCTCAGCTACAGCGAGAGCGGGCACAGACGGATGAGGTAGTTGAGGATGTGTTTTGGGCATCCCAAAATATTGAGTTAGGAACGGTTCAAAATCTGTCGGCAAAAAGCTTAAATACCACCATCATGCATACATTTGGATTGGTGAGAGGAGGAGTTGACCGTTTTTTTGGAATGGATGATGGAGCAAATACCCGAATTGGATTGGATTATGGAATAACCGACAGATTTTCATTGGGGATTGGGCGAATGACCTTCAATAAGATTGTGGATATCAGAAGCAAGTATAACATACTAAGGCAAACAAAATCTGGAAGTACTCCAATAGAGCTGGCTGTTAAAGGGTCAACAGGTATAAATACAACATCAGGAATTGGACTCGAATTCTCAGAACGACTCAGCTATTTCACTACTATCATGATCGCGAGAAAATTCAATCGATTAAGTCTTCAGATTTCTCCCACAATGGCCCATTTTAACAGGGTACCAGGGAATAATCAAAAACAACTTTGGGGAGTGGGCATGTTATTTCATTATGAGCTGAATGATCGTTTTTCACTCAGTGGTGAATATCTTCCGGTACTTGGTGAACGAAATCCATCAACAAAAGACGCCGCTGCTATCGCATTAAATATTTATACAGGCGGACACGTATTTCAGTTGTTTTTTTCAAGCTCACAGTGGCATAACGAACAGTTTGTAATGGCCCACAATCGCGATGCTTTCTGGGAGGGTGATTTTAGATTCGGCTTTAACATTCACCGGGTATTTGGATTGAGCAGGTGATTGTCTTATAAAAGGCAACCCTTTTCCCGGAATTTCTGTATTGTTAAGTAAAGACAGTAATTCGTGTATGACTCAATAGTTATTAGTTCGCCATATAAATCAATACACCTTTGCTAAAACATATCATAAAAGGGTGCCGTAAGCGGCGAAGGGAAAGCCAAAAGAAGCTCTATGAGTTGTACTATGGCTATGGCATGAGTATCACACTGCGCTATTCCGATTCCAGAGACCAGGGAGCCGAAATTTTGAATGATGCCTTTTTGAAGGTTTTTGACAACATCAAATCATATGATGCCAACCGTCCTTTCAAACCCTGGTTCCGCAGAATCGTTATAAATACTGCAATTAATCACTATCACAAACACAAAAAGGAACAGAATTTCACCCAGTTTGAAATGCATGAAAATAATCTTGGACAAAAAGAAACAATTACAAGCAGCATCACATACCAAGATATAATTAAGATGGTACAGCAACTTACACCGGCCTACCGAACAGTTTTTAATCTGCATGTAATTGAAGGATTTACGCATAGCGAAATAGCTGATATGCTCGGTATAGCTGAGGGCACTTCTAAATCAAACCTGGCTAAAGCCAAAAAAAACCTGCGAGTAATACTCGAAAAAGATTTGTTAGGAACGGTGAAGAAAGATGAGTGAAAAAAATTACCAAAACTCTTTTGAAAGCTTTTTCCATGATAAAGCTAAGGAATTTAATATTCCGTTTAATGAAGCAGACTGGCTGAATCTCGAAAGAAAGCTGGATGTACGAGAGGCCCAAATTGCCTATAGAAATAAAGTAAGATGGATTGCTGCGGCTGCACTATTGATTATCTCCTTATTGGGATATTTTACATATGAAAATCACAACAGACTTAACGAGCTAAGTCAGCAACTGGGCAGCGAGTCTTCCCAGCCTGTGATACAACCCCCTGTCATCTCTCCATTTCCCGGGAGAGAAGATTCTCAGACCGAAAGTGGTGAAGGCCGTGAAGGGCAATATGCAGAAGGCCGTACAGACGATACAGAAGAAGTTAATGGTAATGAACGTACTCAACTCTTGAATTCAGGAGAGGGTACTGCAATACAGGAGGAAAAAGATGAGGCGGATGAAAAGATGGCAACCTTTACCGGCACGGGTGAAATGTCAATTCCCCATCATGATGAAACTACTTTAGCAACCTTATCGCCTGTGTCTTTATCTGATCTTAAATCCTTCAGTCCCAGAGCAGTAAAAGCATCCGATGAAGTTGAAAAAACAGATCAAAAACCAGGATCTATGGCACAATTGGCGTTTGCCGAATCTGAGCGTGATGTACAAAATCAATTCTCAATTGGGTTTGCGGCTGGGCCGGATATAAGCTCGGTAGGAGCCTTCACCTCATTTCATGAACCGGGTTATAAAATTGGACTGATGCTGGAATATAATATCAGCTCTAACCTGTCAGTATCAGCCGGCGCTGTACAATCTATGGTTCGATATTCTACTCAAAGCCAAAGCTATAACCCCCCGGTATATTGGGAGGGCGGTAGAACGCCGGATGAAATGACTGGCAAATGTTTGTTGATAGATATACCCCTCAACCTGAAATATAACTTTCTTAATCTTAACAACTCCAGGTTTTTCGCCTCGGCAGGACTTTCCTCCTACATCATGTTGAATGAGGAATATTATTTTAAATATGATGGATATGATTCAGGATTGAATCAAAACTGGAGCAGCAGAACCGGTACCCGCCACTGGATGAGCAATGCCAGCTTTTCCCTGGGATATGAACTGGACCTTCATCCCAACTGGAGCTTGCGGGCAGAGCCATTTATTAAAACCCCCCTACGTGAAGTTGGCTGGAGCAATGTGAAGCTGTTTTCAGCAGGCAGCTTAGTGTCGCTAAACTATCGCTTATAAACCTTTCTTGTTTGGTTCATGGAAATTAAAAAATAAGTAAATCACTATTTGCGTAACTAAATAGTTACACATATATTTGTAACCAAATCGTTACATAATTTCCAAATAATACAAAGGTTATGCCACATGATGTATTTCAGGCAATAGCGGATTCCACCCGTCGTGAGATTATTGATATGCTTGCAGGGAAATCAAGGCCGGTTAATGAAATAGCAGACAGGTTTGAAATCAGCCGGCCCGCCGTGTCGAAGCACATTAAGATTTTAAACGAATGCGGACTGGTTGTGATCCGCAAGAAAGGACGCCAGCGCTACTGCCGGGCCGACACCCGAAAATTACAGGAAGTAATGGAATGGGCTCAGCGATATCGTAAGTTCTGGAATGAACGGCTGGATGCACTTGATGCAGCTTTAGAAGAGGATCTGAATCAAACCTGAAAATTCCAGTTTCCAAAGCTTATTGATTTCAAGAACACTGGAGGC
>CAYOLE010000097.1:5329-11292 GCA_964404705.1 uncultured Rhodohalobacter sp.
CAATTTTAACTGCATTCTTTTTCACTTTTTTGGATTCACATATCCTATTAATGAAGGCAAGCAATCAAACCAGGAAATCATGAACCATATTATCACCACCTTCTCCCTGTTTGAAGGAGATATCGAAGAAACCAACAACATTTATATTACTCTTTTCCCGGACTCAGAAATTAACATCTAAATATTATGAACAAGAAACATGGCACTTTCCCTGAAACCGGCACCATTCGTTTTGAACGACTGCTGCCAGGTCCCATTGAGCGGGTCTGGGATTACCTGACAAAATCGGAATTGAAAGCCAAATGGCTTTCCGCCGGCGATGTTGAACCCCGGGCAGGCGGCAAAGTGGAACTTCGGTTTCGGCACAAAGACCTTTCGGATAAAGATGATCCCGTTCCCGAAAAATACAAACACATGCAAGATGGCATCCATTTTACCGGGCGGGTTACAAAATGGGACCCTCCCCGCCTGCTGAGCTATACCTGGGGAGAGGAATCCGGGGAAGATTCGGAGGTAACATTCGAACTCACACCTAAAGGAGATAAAGTACATTTGGTATTAACTCACCGTCGCCTGGGTGATGATCCGGTTATTCTCATCAGCGTTGCAAGTGGCTGGCACACGCATCTTGATATTCTTTCAGATAAGCTGAACGGAAAAGAACCCCAGGGATTCTGGAACGTCCATAACCGGAGGGAGAAAGAGTACACGGAATTAATCAGTTCTATCACTCATCTGAACAGATAGCAAAAAGTTGATCGACACAAATCGGATATCCAGTTGTCATTTTTCTCAAATCACTCTTTAGAAGGTTCGGATTATGAAAAATTGGCGCTATCTTATCTGTTCATCAAATGAATGTGATATGAGTAAAACCAAAAACGGTGCCAAGCCAACACCGCAGGATTTAGAAACACTGGACAGCTACGTCAAAATTGAAGATCTGGATCATAACGAGATGGTTCCGTTTATTCTTAATAATCTGAAGAATCAGAATGTGATAACCGCATCTTTCAAGCACAGTACAATGATACTGATTGGGATTGTATTATTTGCGTGGATAGGCCGCTGGGACACATCTGCGTTTTTCTTAGGCTTGGGAGCGGCAATACTTTTTACATTTACTATAGGAGTATTACTGCATGAATTATTACACCTTCTTGTCTATAAAATTCTCGGTGCAAGTAAAACAAAGCTGAAACTCCTCCTCGATCAGGCAGCAGTGGCAGCTGTGGCCGATCACTTTGTAGTGTCTGAGAAAGAATTTTACTGGCTTGCATTTACTCCCTTTGTGGTGATGACAGCTGCCGGTTTAATCGCACTTTTCATGACCCAGGGGTGGATTCTTTATGGGGTTTCTTTTTTTCTGATCATCCACGCAACAGCTTGTATCGGTGATTTTTCTCTTGCCGGGTTTATGTACGAACACCGTGAGAATAATATCTATACATTCGATGATGTGGAAAACGATCGGAGCTTTTTTTATAAAAAAACACCAGATAAATTTGCCGAAGCAGTTCCCTCGGACGGAGAATAATCTTTTGTGCCAACAACTTACTCTTTTAAAGAGAAGAAGTTTATCCGAATCACGGTTGACTTGATACTACATTTGCAAGAGAAAATATCACATCATGGGAATCTGGCCTCTTATTTCACCATGTTGAAACCGGTTGGAAGAGATGTTAATATATAAGTGTCCTTTTCTTAGAGCATCCAGTTGAGCCTCTGTTAAATCGAAAGCATTATCCTCTTTTCGAAAGACACCTGAATGTTTGTCATCTCCTAACTCTGCCTTCAGCCGGAACATTCGATGTCCGGATTTCCCCGGTTCCCCATAATGAATATAGGCAGCCCAATAGTACCCTCTCAGGTCAGAAAACTCTCCTTCAACATACAGGGAGTCATTTTCGAACGTAACCTGAATTAAACCGGCGGCAGGGGTATGAACGATTGGCCTGTGATTGTATCCGGCAAGAGTCACTTCAGCTGTTACCTGCGCCAGGAGCGGTAAGGAGGTTAAAAGAAGGATTATAAGAATAATTGTGAATTTGCCTGTGTGTATCATTATACCCTCCGGCAATTTTGTATTATAACATGATAACGATCAGATCAGGAAAAATTGATATTTTTTTTGATTTGTGAACTGAGCGGGCACCTATTTTGAAGCAGTAAACTATTGACGTGTCAATGATGAAATGACGGGTTTGAGTCATCGGATGAGTCAATTCAAAGTCATCACTATTTTATAAAAATCTCATTTTTTCGAAAAAACTCATCCGATGACTATTCCCCTGCAACCAAACGTTTACAGTTGACATAACACTATTCATTTCTGAAGGAATGTAACCGTAACATAAAGCCTCCTGCATTTTTAACTGTCCGGATCTTTATGGAAATTAGCGGCGTAGTAAACAGTTATATCCCGATCTCATTATCATGAAAAAATTACTTCTTTTTGCATTCATCCTGATTTATTTTTCTGCCGAAATTTATGCCCAGGGTTTTAATGCCAACAACGGCCGGAATCACCCGGAAATTAACTGGAGAGTTGCTGAAACAGAGCATTTTGAAATTATCTATCCGGAACGAATTGCAGGTATAGAGACAGAAGTTGCGCCAATCGCTGAAAAATCATACGCAGCGATGTCGGAAAATTTAAATGTTGAGTTTAGCAATAAGATTCGGATTTATCTTACCGACGAGGATGAAATCAACAACGGGTTTGCCGTTCCAATCGGAAAAGGTTACACCAACATCTGGGTAAATACAAATGATTACAGCGAAATCTGGACGGGAAAAAAGAAATGGCTGAGAAAAATTGTGGCTCATGAGCTGGGGCATATTTTTCATTTTAAAGCTACCTGGACAAATATGGGATTATGGCAGTTTGTGGTTGGCGAACCCTTCACAAGAGCATGGACCGAAGGCGTGGCACAATATCAAACCGAAGAATGGGATTCCCAGCGGGGCGACCGATGGCTCCGCAAAGCGATTTTCGACAGCCGGCCCGGTTACGACGACGGTCTTTCAATCGAAAATGGCCGCATTATGTATGCATCTGCTAATTCTGAGCTGCGATTTTTTACTGAAAAATATGGCGATAGCACACTTGCAGATCTTTTCAGCCAGAGGGAATCGTTTATGGCATTTTGGGAATATCATGATTTTTATAAAGCATTTGATGAAGTGGTGGAAGGCGGTTACAGTGAATTTCGCGAAGACTGGCGAAAACATATGAATGTTTATTACAATACACTGGCTTCACAGATGGAGCGTGTTGATTCGCTGAATGCCGACCGTATTTCCCTGCCGGGACAGTTTTATTACGATATGGCCGTCAGCCCTGATGGGGAGAAAATCGCAGTTTTGTCTCTCTCCTCAATGCAGCGACCCGTGCGAAGGTTGTTTACGGTTCAGGACGATTCAACCCGTAAAACAGATTTTCTTGCAGAGGGTAGTATTAATACCGATCTGAACTGGAGTTCCGATGGCCGAACGCTTTACTATTCCAGGAAAGTCAGAGGTGAAAACTCCTCCATTGTTAATGATATCCATTCGTTTGATATCGAATCAGGCCGGGAAAACCGAATTACTAAAGGCCGCCGGGCACGATTTCCCGTCGAAGGGCTTGATGAGGGGACCCTCGCATATATCGTAAATGAAACTGGTACGGGTAATATTTTTGTGTTGGATCTGGAAACAGGCGAAGAGTCTCGTATCACGAACTACCAGGGAGATATACAGCTGCTCTGGCTGACCCGCGTTTCTTCACAAAACAGCTGGCTGGTCCATCGGTTTGATGCAGATGGCAACAGAAACCTGGTGCTGATCGATCAGGAAACTGGCAGCGAAACAATTCTGGATGATGGGGCGATCGACAACCGAAAACCGTTCCTCAGTCCAGATGAAACAATGATTGTATATACATCGTTAAGAGACGAAGTACCAAATGTGTTTCTTTATGATTTCGAAGAAAACTCGGAAAAACGCCTGACCAACCTGTTTACAGGTGGTGAAGCCTACGGCTGGAAGGTAGAAGATGATTCTGTTGAAACACGAAAAGTGCTGGTAAAAGCCAGCGAAACAAAGCGGCGCGACGGGGCATACTGGGTGGGAGCCGGCCGGGAACCTTTTTTTAAGGAAACGGATGTGCCGGAGAGCTACGCAGGATGGAGACATAAAAATCCGCCAAATGAAATTCCAATATCGATTCAGCCGGATGAATCTCTAATTAAGGATCGATATCGATACAGATCGTTCAGAAATCTTACGCATGCAGCTTCCATCGTGTTGCCGTATTATGCAGGCCGCGATGATTACGGTGTATTCGCCAATAGCAGCTGGGTGGAGCCGCTTGGAAAGCATACATTGGCAGCAATCGCTTGGGTATCGGCGGTTGATCCCGCACGTAAATCGTTTGGGTCGGTTACCTATCTGAACAATCAGTTTTATCCATTTTTGGGTTTCTCGCTCTACAAACTGCCGGAAAGTGCACGATTTTACGGCGAACGTTTTCTTGTTGAAGAAGTTACCGGCGGGGAGATCAACGCACGCTGGCCGCTGGATATTCTGGAAGCTCCTTACCAGTCCGGAAACATATTTACCCGGTTGCGCCATGTGCTGGTACGGCCCTACGAACGCGGTCTGTTTGATGATACGTTTGCTGCCCCGGCCCCGGAGATGGGCAGGCAAACCGATCTGCGCCTGGCCATTCAGGTAAAAAAGCAGCGTCCCTGGCGTGATAACTTCATACATCCCCTGGATGGTACCGGCCTGAATATAAGCCTGACCGGTGCTGAAAATATCCTGGGTTCTGATGTACAGTTTCTCACCGCTGATATAAACGCTTTCAAAATTCTGCCTGCCATTGGCCTGCATCGAATTTACATGCATGGGCGTTTCCAGGCGCAGTGGGGAGAACCGCTGCCCCAGGATTATATCGGGTTTTCGCGCTACGATAACATCAGCCTGAATTTACCGGGTGAAGTGCCGTTCGTTTTCTTTCATGTTGCAGAACGGGTAAGGGGATACCGAAGCTTTATAGCCGGCAAACAAGTGGCTTTTGGAAGCCTGGAATATCGCATGCCGTTTCTGCCTTCGCTGAATACAAGAATACTTGGTTTACTGAGTCTGGGTTCAACTTCCCTGGCTCTTTTTTCGGATGCGGGTATGGTCTGGGAAGCCCGAATTGGGGATGAGAGGATAGGCACCGACAAACGATGGGGAGCAGGAGCCGAGATAAAAAACGGGGTATCACTGATGGGGATTAGTTTTACCCACTCCCTTGGAATAGCACAACCCGCAAAACTTCTGTTTTCTGATGCAGATTATGATCTGTATTACAGAATACGGGCGGTTGTTCCTTTTTGAACAGACTGAGATTTAAAAACCTAAAATCAAGATTCAATAAAAAGGGGCAATCGGCAGCATAAACTTTATATGTATATCGAACGCAGACTCAGATTTAAAATTTAGTACGTTTCAGATAGATTTTGAGGCGATAATTTTTGCGCCGAATTTCTTTTTATAGCCTGACAAATAATCTTCTCTCCTGGTATTCAAATGTATGAGTCTAAAACCCGAAGATCTTTATCCAAATCTAAAAACAATTATCGGCGTTTTATCCGGACTTTTTTCAGAACCAGGGCAGGCATTTATCGGACAGAAAAAAGATCTAATTTGCAGGAATAGCCGGTTTCGATTACTATAGGACATATACTTGCTGCCGTGAGGCTGTAGTTAAATACATGTTATTTGCCTATCCCATTCTAAAATTTAAAACTTATTCAGAATTTAATCGTCAGTTGCAGGTTATACGTCATTGACGTACTTTCTTTAAAAACCAATCGTTAGTAAATGGAATTCTTCGAAACATCCATTTTTACGAAACTGATTCAGAAGCTTATCAGCGATCAGGATTATCACCTGCTCCAATTGCAGTTATCTATCCGGCCCGAATCCGG
>CAYOLE010000098.1:0-11283 GCA_964404705.1 uncultured Rhodohalobacter sp.
GACGGCGCAGATGATCCGCCATCAACGCCAGGCACGGCGGTGCGGTCGTGACAGATTGATATTTTCATATATATTTGAACACCGATATAAGTGTGGTGTTAAAAAGAAATGAAATTTAAAGGGGAACAGACATGATAAGAAATGATAGTAAGGAAGCTTTGAGCAAGGTGTTTATAGGTTTGATATCAGGAATATTAATCCTGTTTTTCGGGGTGTGGAATCATGTCAATGCACAGCAATATGAGGTGTGGACGGCTGATCAAAACGCGAATGAACTCTATATTCTTAATCCGGAGGGGGAGGTGCTCGAATTGCTGAATCAGGAAGCGCTTGGCGGTGCAGAGCGTCCGCATATGCTTTGGGGCATTCCGCCGGATCCATTTATCTACAGCGCGAATTCCGTTTCTGGTGATATAACCGTACTGGATTCACGTACCCATCAGATGATTGCTCTGGTCGGTGGAGTTGGTAAACTGCCGCATGCAGCCCAACCCAATCCAGCCCGGACCGATTATATTTACGTTTCGAATATAGGCCCTCAGGATGAGGATGAGGATGGTAATCCCGACAGGGGAGAAACCATATCAGAGATCGTAAGAAGTGAGGGGGATGATGGTTATACGTGGGAGGTAACTCGTTTTCTTGATCTGAAAGCTGATCCTGCTTTATCTGACGATGAACTTTTTCCCAGCAGGAGGCCTGTTTGCGCAGGGTTCACTCCCGATGGGAGATATAAAATGGTAACACTATTCAATGGAGGTCTTGCGGTAATAGATCTCGACGAGTGGCAGGTTAGCAAAGCATGGGGAAAAAATGAAATTGCTGAACACGGCTGCGGTTTTGCTGAATCACCCGTGGAAGGGGAGATCTATGTTACTGCCGGCAGTATGCACTCTTCCTGGCTGTATGTATTCGATATGAACGGTGATGAACCTGAGCTGGCAGCATCTCATAATTTATCTGATACCGGTCAGGATTCGCACGGGGCATGGGTCGACAAGGAGCGTAATGAGCTTTGGGTTGTACACCGGGTCAGTGACAATATCACTATTCATCCGCTCGAAACCATCCGAAATGAAGATCATGAATATGAGGAGATAGAGTTTGCGGGCAGAACTCCCGATCTGATTACGATGTCGCCAAATAGCGACAGGGCGTTTATAACATTGCGGGGACCGAATCCGGCTCCTACAATTCCTCATGATATTGTAGGTGATCGCACCGGAATCTCCATTTTTGATGTTGCTTCACGAGAACTTATAAAAGTAGTGGAGCTTGGTGATGCAGAGATGGGGGATTTCCACGGTATTTATATTCCGGCAGAAAACTAACCACCCGGTTATCTGTTACTTAAATATCTTAATAAGAAGTAAAAACCCGTTCCTGTTTTTTAAAAACAGATTGCGGGTTTTCTTTTATTATGTAAGATTTAAATATGAGTAAAACGGAAACTAACTTCTATTTTCCAATCTGTACTACTGAGTCTTCCGTACCAAAATCATTCACTTTATAGGCATCTGCCGAATCGTCGTTTTCCCAGATCTCGCCATCAATAAGATATCGGAACCTGTATTCATGTTCGGGCTTAAATCTTTTGGTAATTTCCCATTTGTCTTTCTTCTTTTTCAATTCATCGGCGCTTGTGTTCCAGTCATTGAAATCTCCGACAAGGTTGACTCTCGAATTGGCCCATTCAGCCGGGACGGAAAAAGTAACTTTGCAAACGGTTCGCTTGGGTGTAAAAGTTCTGTTAAGCATGGTTGAGTAAATTTATTCAGTAAATGTAAATCGAAATGAAATTTACTTAATTAAATTATACATAAAAACTATCAGGCCTATTATTTTAGTAAGAATGAAAAATATCACTTTATAAATTAAGTCTATAAAAGAAATAATCTTTTCATTATGTGGTATGGAAACGTTTCCCGCTTTAACTGAGAATCTTTTATTGGAAAAATATTAAAGAACAACGGAATTTAAAGAATAGCTTCTGACGAAATTATATATGAGTCTATAAAAACATCATAATTTAAATATAGATTCATATGGGTCTGTTTATTCTTATTTTATATAAACCAGCTGTAAAGAAGTAAGAAGCTGGATCATATTTTTCAAGAATGAAAGCTCAAGTTATAAAAAGTCTGAGCACGAACAGAAAAATCGAGTGTAAATTAAAAATAAGGGAGCAAATCGATGTCAAAAGTACTTAAATATAGTCTGATCGTCATTTTAGGGTTGATAATAGTGGGTTTTATCATACTTACACTCACTTTGGATTCCATTGTTAAATCAAACATAGAGGATATTGGCACCGAAATGACAGGAACACGGGTCACTGTGGAGAGTGTCTCTATTTCCCCCTTTTCAGGACAGGGTACGATCAGTGGTTTTCGTGTGGCTAATCCTGAAGGATTTGCCGAAGATTATGCAATGTCCATGGACGAATTCTCCATTGAACTGGATGTGTGGACTGTGTTTTCTGATGAAATCATCGTCAGGGATATAACTATACTGGAACCATTTATTTATGTTGAGCAACAATTACCTGAGAATAACATTCAAACCATCCTTCAGCATATCAACAGTATGGATTCGTTCGAGGCTTCTGATTCAGAAATGATTATCGAGCATTTTTTGCTTCAAAACGGAACGGTAGATTTGTACACAGAAGTCGGGGGCGAACGCTCAGCAAGGGTCGAAATTGAAACCATTGAACTTCATGATCTCGGCAGTGGAGGTGGACAGCAGGCAGTGGAAGATATTATTCAGAGGATTGCTGAAGAGGTGGGAGAAAGAGCATTAAGGGCGGCAGTTGAGAGCGGGGGAGAGCAGCTTCGGGATGCCATCCGGGATCTTTTTAACTAACTGAGTTTGATATAAGGATTGATACAGGGCAGAAATCCCTCCTTTCCCGAGGTGTTCATACCTTTGCATAGCCTGGGAACACCCCACAAATCGACTTCAGAACCGATGAAGTCGACTATCTCCCCCCACTGGGGAAATACACTCCCGAGTCAAAGCTCGGGACAGGCCGGGACCAGAAAAGCACTGGCAGGGGAGATCTTTAAAAGCACCTTTTCTTATATCGACTGACGTTAACTAACCAAATTTTACAAAAATATAATTAACCTCACTGCTGAAGCACCTCCGCCTGCTGACCCGTCCATAGCTCCGCCTCCGACAGAAACGCACGATCTGAAATCAGTTATGTTGAATATCGTCTGCTATACAGTTCCCTCATCCAGGATTTGTCTGTAATCTAAAAAGCAGAAACCTTTTTCAGCTAAAGGAAGTAAAAGTATATCCGATAAAAACGTAAACAGCTTGTGAAAGTATGATCTTGACAAAATGCTCACTTTTAGATAGCGTTTAGTAGCTATTACCCTTAAGATGTCAACGGAGGCATATATGACCCATCAAACCCAGCTGAATCTGAATCTTTTTACGAAAGTTCAGGATGATCTTGAAAAACGTCAATACATTATTCTGGCGGAACTCAAGAAGATCTCGACAGAATTTCAATACTATAAAATTTATCCTCATCTGAGTGGACTGGTTGAGCTGCACAGGACACTAAAAGATGTGATTGCCCGGTTAACCGACCTTCGCGACCGGTTTCCAAAGCGAATTAGTAAAATTGACTGGGTAAACCGTGCCATTGAACATGAAGTGGTTTTTGTTGATGGGACCGACCTGCAGAACGTGGAAGATCTTATACAATGGGCATTGCCGGAAATTGAACGTACAATTCACGAAGGTGTAACGATTCACGAGTTTGTGTTAGAAAAACTTTCTGTGGAACATGTGGGTATTGTTCCAAACTACATGGAAGAGGGATATTTCTTCTTGCCTGATAATCAAAAAAGTAAGCTTAACCTGTTTAGGTTCGAGATTTCAATTTTCAAAAGTGCTGAAGACCAATACCGGTCTCTAAAAACAACTTTTTTAAAATCTTTGAAAAAAAACAAAGCAGAGTTGTCTCCAAATTCACTTAAACTCAGTTTGATCCGTGAACAAAAGGAGCTGCCAAACCCGGCTACATTTTCATTTCATACAGAACTCGACTTTTCGTTTAAACAAACCATACTTCCTGTAGCTAAACGAAAACTGATGCAGAAAATTTATTCGTGATTTTCACCCTTTAACATCTTGATGAATTAAGTTTAACCTGCAGAATCAGGATCGTTTTAGCAAATCATCAATTTTATTTGCAAGCCTGGCAGTTTGCAGGGCTGTTGAAGATGAATAGCCACTCGACTTGTGCGTTTTGATGGACCGTAGAAAATACTCAAGCGAGTTTTCGGCTGTAGTGGATGAATCGAAACTCTGATGATCTGCATACAGTAGTTTGCTGTCGCCTGACGAGGTGTACCGTGTGGCTTTTTGAATTAAAATATCACAAATAAAAACAGAATTCTCCGACTGGATTATCCGTTCATGATAATCGTTTGTTGATACTGCTAAATAATGCATTGATGCCACTGCTCCATTATCGAACCGGAGCATAAAAAAGACACCGATCGATTGCCCCTTCAGTTTTATGGCATGCGCATTCATTTGGTGAATACTGCTTTCCTGCAGAGAGGTGATAAATGCGAGCTCATCCACCCACGTTTGACGAAATCTGTCAGGTTCGGGAATGGAGCGACCGCGTTCTTGCTTTTTGATCTCGATGAATCGAGGTCCGGAGTGCAGATTTTTTTTCACCCAGCGGGTCATAGATGAAAAACTCGCCCAGTGCGAGAATTGCACACTAACATTGGATTCTTCGGACGCATGATAGATTTTTTGAAGTGTATCAACCTCTGTGGACAATTGAGATACAAAATAAACAGGATATCCCTGCCGAATGATGTTGAGAAGATGGGTTAGCTTCGATGGTGAATCATTGAGCAAAATTACTGCGTCCACAGTTTCACCCTGAAATTCAGGGGTAACTATCACTTCAGTAACTGAAGAACGTTTTCTGAGATATATTTCCCACTGCTTACCTCTTGTTGGATTACCTGCAATTAATACTTTCATACGTTCAGGTTTGTGGGAAGAGAAATTGTGATACCGCTGCTGGACCAGTATATGTATAATAGCAGAAATAAAGGAAAAATTTTAGTCGGGCATAATCAGGGCAAGAATAAAGTAAAATAATACCGCAGTGCCAAAGGATGTGAATACAAGAATAAGATAGATAATTCGCACAAGCGTGGTATCCCAGCCGATATATTCGGCTATACCGCCGCATACGCCGGCAAGCATTTTATTTGTGCGCGATTTTTTGAGCTTTGCTGCCATAGATGATCCTTCTAATCGGTTTAAACCTGGTTCAAAGTCTGTTACGTTAATAACATCCCATGAGTTTCAAAAAATAATTATAAGGATCAAAGAACGTGATCTGAAGATTTAATATCAATCCAGGATTCTTTTAAGAAAACCATAAACATGTTTTTACTTACATGAGCAGGTTCAAAAAGGAAAGATATTGGAAGTTTTAATTTACTTTTAGTTGAATATTTCGCCCATTTCACGGACCGATTGCCTGTATATAAAAAAAGCGGAATCGAATGGATTCCGCTTTTAAAGATAGTTATTTATATGATTCTACTTAGTGCATTATCTAATAATTGATACGCTGAATATCTGAGAGAGAAGATTTGAATCTGTCCAGTGAGTGGTTAGACAAAGTCGCGGCCTCAATTTCCGTACCTGTGGAACTGCCGCCATATCCAATTACAGCCATTCCTCCTTCCGGAATTTCAAGATTTGAACTGGTTGAACCATCGGTTTGATCACTCTGAAGGCGGAATACGATCGGCAGTGAGTACTGTACCCTGACTGGCTGCCCTCGTTGCATGCCGGGCTTAAATTTAGCTTGTCTCACCGCTCTGAGAGCTTCTTCATCAGCGCCGCCGCCAATTCCGCGAATGACCCGTGGATCTTCCACGTCTCCCTGTTCATTTACGATGAACTGAATATATACCCGGCCTTCTATTCCCTCATTACGGGCTGATTCGGGATATCGAATATTCTCCTGAATGGAAGCCAGTCCGCCAATGAGTTCAGGCATCTCTTCGACAACTACAAAAAAGTCTTCCTGGTCTTCACTGGCGGATTGTGCCTCGGGAAAAGCCGACATATCCGGCTCCATACCGAGTACCTGCAGTGTAGTGTTATAAGAGTCAGGATCCTGATTGGTTTTGATCAGAATTACTCCTTCTGCTCCCCTTTCTCCATATGCTTCAATAGCAGCATCTCCTTTCAGAACTTCTAAAGACTGAATATATTCTGGTTTCAGCTGGTCCAGTTTTGAAAGAGTATTTTCATGACGATCGGCTTGTTCCTCTTCACTCATAAAAATGATGACCTGGTGATATCCGCGTTCTCCCGTTCTGTCTACATCCGTCATAAGATCGAGTTCTTCCTCGTCGAAGGTATTCTGGGTTTGCATGTCGGTACAGGCCATGGCTACAGTAAGTGTAAGCAAAAGTGTGGCCAGTACAGTCAGGCTTGATCGGTAGGGAAGTACTTCATCCACCTCCTGACGGGTTATTCGTTCGATTCTTTGCTTTAAATTTGATGATTGTTGAGCCATATTTACTGAGATTTGACGGTTAAGGTTAGGCATCGGCAGCAACTCAAACAGAAGAGATGCATACCGTTTTTTAGAGATGGAATTGTCAGAAATAATAATACTGTCGCATCGCATTTCGCGGTAATCAACCAGCTGGTTTGATAGCAGATGAACCAGCGGATGAAACCAGAAAATAGACTGAATGCAGGTAACAGAAAGGTGTGTTATAAAATCACGGTTCAAAATATGTGTTAGCTCATGGCGAATAGCGAGATTCATTTTTTCCGGCTCCTGCATCAGCGATTGTGGAATAAGAATAACAGGCTTCTTTACACCGAACGTAACGGGAATAATATTTTCGCACAGGCAGCCAATTCTGATCTCTTTTCCTGACTCCTTTGACAACATTACGTTTTTTTCAGATATCATTTTCAGATCTGTAATTTTCTGTAATGAAATCTGCTTTTTAAATAATCGCAGCTGGAACCACTGCCTGAGGCGCCGGGTCAGCATCAGAACAGCACCCGATATTATTGCAATGCCGGCAACTAAATAGATCAGGTCAAGAACCGTTGGAAACGATGACGACTCAGTTGTAATGCCAATTTCAAGTGGGGCTATTACAGCGATTACTTTTAGTGACGCTGCCTCTGCTCCCATTGCGAACAGCACAGCGGACACCTGTTCTACCAGCCAGGTTGATATCAATCCAAGCGGCAATCCGGCGATAAGTGCCAGCCTTATATGGTAATGAAACTGAACATGTAAGTTGCCGGCCTTTCTCAGCATTGCCATAATCAGTCCGGCAACAAGCGTCCAGATGAGAAGCGGAAGCCACGAAAAATGGATCAGATCACGGCTGAGTTCAGTGAGTTGCTGAATCAGGAGTTCCATATCAATCCTCCATGGATTTGATCATTTTTTTGATTTCTTCCCGGTCTTTTTCCGTTAGCTGTTCACTTTTTACAAGAGTCTGTACGAGATCTTTCGCTGAACCGTGGAATACCTTATCCACAATACCATCCACCAAATTATAACGAACATCCGATGGATCAATAGCAGCACTGTAAATGTAGGTGATACCCTGTTTTCGATATTTCAGAAACCCTTTATCAGCCAGATTCTTCATTACAGTCATGATGGTGGTATAGGCTACTTTCCGGTTTTTTAGGATACGTTCCCGCACCTCTGCCACAGAAGCTTCTCCAAGTTCCCATACGTGGTGGAGTACTTCCATTTCTGTTTCACCAAGCGGGGTTAATGATTTTTTCATAGAGCAATTATTTAGTGTTAAGTTTATAGTACTAATAAAATAGTATATCAGAAGAAAGTCAACTATTTATTTGAAATTTTTCCGATTTAGACTTTGCTAAAATGTACTGCCGCGAGCAAGTGTTATGTGATGCATGAAGTTTCGCAAGCTCCGGGCGTTAGCGATTGCCAAGATAGTGAAACCCGACGTTTTAACATTGACACGACACTAATGTTGAGTCAACTGTAATATAGCAGAGGAGTCATCGGACGAGTCGACCCGGAATCATCTCAATCATATTAAATAGCTGATTATTCGAAAAAACTCGTCCGATGACTTTCTTCCTATCCAAACTTTTGCACTTGACAAGACATTATAATCTGGCACACAGAAGCCATCAACCTATTCATTCTGCTTAAAAATTCATTATTTAAATTTGTACCTTTTGAGTTAACTTTTAACCAGATAATCACAGAATTAATATGCAGGATATCACACTGCGTACGAAGGGTATATTACCGGTTCAAAAACTGAAAGAGCTTGTTCGTGCAGGAATTATCAGCGCAGCTGAGGATCACCCGATTGAGGATAACCAGTTTCAGCCCAACTCAATAGATCTCAGACTCGGAGAGACAGCATATCGGGTCAGAAGCAGTTTTCTGCCCGAAAATGAATCGGTTAATCAAAAGATTGAAAAACTCATTCAGTATTCTTTTTCTATTACGGATGGAGCGGTGCTGGAACCCAACTGTGTTTATATCATTCCTCTTCTCGAACGGTTAAATCTGCCCGGAAGTCATTATACCACTGACAAAACCCCGCGGAATGGATCAGATAGTGAGAATTTCAGGCTGATATCAAATGAAAATTTGACGGCGAAAGCCAATCCAAAAAGTACCACCGGCAGGCTGGATATCTTTACAAGGGTCATTACCGATTATTCGCATCGTTTTGAAGAAATTGAGCCTGGCTTTAAGGGCAATTTGTATCTTGAAGTTGTGCCAAAATCGTTTCCGATTCGGGTCAGAACTGGACACAGGTTAAATCAGCTCCGCCTGAGACACGGATTCCAGGTACTTTCCGATGAAGAACTTCTTCGGATTCACGGAGCTGACCCGCTGTTGTTTGATACGGATGGATCTGTTCTTCCTATGAACAAGGTGAAGGTGAATAACGGCCTGTTTATGAGTGTGAACCTGCAGGCAGGAGAAAATGATGTGCTGGGCTACAAGGCAAAAAAGCATCGCGATCTGATTGACCTGGACAGGATTGATCATTATGAAATCACCGACTTTTGGGAGCCTATTTATTCTGTGAATGAAGATCATCTGATTCTTGAACCCGAAGCATTTTATATTTTTGCATCCCGCGAGAGGTGCAGAATCCCAAAACATCTTGCCGCAGAAATGATCGCTTATGATACGGGATCAGGTGAATTGCGTACACACTACGCCGGCTTTTTCGACAGCGGATTTGGGGGATCTGTTGCCGATAAAGGAGCACGTGCAGTGCTTGAAGTTCGATCGCATGACGTGCCATTTCTAATTGAAGATGGGCAGACGTTTTGCAGCATGCGGTTTGAACCTAATATGGAAATACCTGAGTTTGTGTATGGTGCAACCATAAAAAGCAATTACCAGGGTCAGGGGTTAAAGCTTGGAAAACATTTTAAGCAACCCGTATGATTATGGGAAAAGTGAATCGCTGTATTTGCAGTAATATCAGTTTTGAAGAGATTGATCGGATTGCAAGGGAACGAAACATAACCACAGTTGAAGAGCTTCGGAAAGAAGGTGTTTGCTCCAGAAATTGTAATCTATGCGCACCCTACATAAAGAAAATGCTTGAGACTGGAAAAACGTCGTTTGATCCTATGCCGATGAATCAATCTGAAAGCTACCAACAGGAGAGGAGTTGAACCAGTTTTACGCATCACCAGATCAGATAAACGATACGCATATTTGGCTTGAAGGTCAGGAAGCGTTGCACGCAGCAAAAGTACTCAGAAAAGGAGTCGGGGATGCAATCATAATTACAGATGGTATCGGCACCCGATATAAGGGCAAAATAGAATCGGTGGCGAAAAATCGTGTGTCAGTTGAAATAAGTGATATTAGTAGATTTCGAAAACCAAATCCCGCCAGAGTGCTGGCCCTGGGAATGATTAAAAAACGTGACCGACTCGAGTTCGCTGTTGAGAAAGTCACGGAGCTTGGTATTTCTGAAATTATTCTTTTCAGAGGGGATCATTCAGAATCATTCAAGATACGGATGGACAGGGTGGAAGCTGCCATCTTAAGTGCTATGAAACAATCGCTTAGGGTATATCTTCCGTCAGTTAAAATTACAGAGTCGGTAGACGTACTTCTGGCACAAAACAGAAAGGAAACAGTAATACTTCATGCCGACCAAGAGGGAAAATCAACAGAATTTTCTCTGCCGGATTCGGGGGAAGAACGGGTTTTGATGGTGGTGGGTCCGGAAGGAGGCCTTTCTAAACGAGAAAAATTGTTATTGGAAGAGGCCGGAGCAATAAGCTTACGGCTCGGAGATTATCGCCTCAGAGCTGAAACGGCCGCAATGGTGATGGCCTCGAAATATGGAAGTTCAGAAAATGTACGAATTAATGGATAATCCGTTGGGGATAACGCTTTTTTGAAGAATGGATTAAAAACCCGTAAAGATCTGGTAAAAGTCCCCCGTTGAAGGGGGAAGCGAACGGAGTGAGCAGGGGGATGACTTTCTGAGTTTAGATCAACCCCATTACCCCATAAAAGGGGGACACTCCAGAATAAAGTTATGGAATCTAAGTTGATACTTCGTGGGCTCTGCCCCGGGTGGGGTAGTTCATTCAGGGAGTTGAGCTTGCGTATCCTGAAGTGACTTTATCCACTTCATCCCAAAGTTTCATTGCTTCGGTAAGTGTTTCATTAAAGAGATCATTGGTGATCGGATAAAATTTCTCACTTCCCCATATTTGCCTTGCAAGTTCAGCTTTCATCCGTCCCAGATTGAGCCATAAGAGCTCATCATACATTTCGCGGGAAATGCGGAGTTTTTCGTCTGTTACTACCGGGCTATCGAGTGAATCATCAATTTCCATACCGTTCTCTTTCATTTTGGAGAACAGAAGTTCTTTATCTTCTTCGCTCCACTCAAAGTTTTGGCGGAAATCTTCAAAATCATCTTCCCATTGCTCTCGAAACTCATCACCCTGCTCATCGAGATAGTTTCGCACAAAATCGAATTCGATTCTGTTTGCTAACAGAAAGTTGAATATCTCACCTGAGATGGTTGTGTCTTCCTGAACTATATAATCAGGTACAATTCCTCCGCCGCCAAATATGGTTCTGCCGGATCTGGTTGTATAGCGGAGAGAATCCGGCACATCACTTTTAAATGTATTTGCATCCACAGAAGCATCTGATGTTCTGTGATAGATTTCATATGCATAGTCTTCATTACC
>CAYOLE010000099.1:0-284 GCA_964404705.1 uncultured Rhodohalobacter sp.
ACGACGATTATCCCGCCATCCGGCGGAACTACCCGGAAAGTTTGAAATACTTTTTCTGTGTTACACATATTGCTCGGTAGCTCAGTGGCAGAGTCCCGAAAGCATTCGGGAGCTGTTACCCCGACCGCTGTCGGGGCGTTGGTTCGAAGCCGACACTTTTATTTATTGTTTTTTATTACACATTCCTCGGTAGCTCAGTGGCAGAGCAATCGGCTGTTAACCGATCGGTCGTAGGTTCGAATCCTACCCGGGGAGCCAGGAAAAAAGGACAAATCACCATAATC
>CAYOLE010000099.1:384-11259 GCA_964404705.1 uncultured Rhodohalobacter sp.
ACTCCGACAGCTGTCGGAGCGTAGGTTCGAATCCTACCCGGGGAGCCAGGAAAAAAGGACAAATCACCATAATCTGGTTTGTCCTTTTTTTTTATGATTATGAACTACTATTTCTACATACTCTGCTCTGAGCTTAAAGAGATCTACTACTATGGCTCATCCGATGATCCGGTTCGCCGGTTAAAATACCACAATCACGAGCAGAAAGGATTCACTCAGCGCCACAGGCCATGGAAGATTGTATTCACCCTCCGGTTCGATACCCGCAAACAAGCTGAGGCTGCAGAAAAACTTGTCAAAAGCTGGAAGAGTAAAAAGATGACACGCCTGCTGATTGAGGGGAAAATTAACCTCGACGACTATTTACAGCGGCCACAATGAAAGGCTGTTACTCCGACAGCTGTCGGAGCGTAGGTTCGAATCCTACCCGGGGAGCCAGGAAAAACGCCCTTAAATATAGCTTAAATGCGCAATTAAGGGCTTTTTTTATGTTTTGTCGTTTTTGCCGTAACACACTATATAAGGTAAATGATATGGCAATGTGTGGAAAATATGGGAAAAGCTTTCCCCACCTTTTTTTTAATACTCCTTCCAGCTGATTTTCGACTTTTTTCGGTTTCTGATTATTTTGGGACTTTGATTGTGTGCATACCTATTTAATCAGCACCATGGTTCCGGTGTTCATAAATTCCATCGCCTCTAACCGGTAAAAATAGGTGCCTGACACTTGACTTGAAGCGTCCCACTGTACAGTAAATCTGCCGGGAATTTTCATCTCATCAACCAGTGTTTCTATATGACGGCCTAACATATTATATACCTCAATTTTCACTTTACCAGGATTTTGAACTTCATAAGAAATGGTTGTGGTAGGGTTAAAAGGATTCGGATAATTTTGTAAGAGCTCGAAACTTTTGTTTTTTTCTTTCCCATTTCGTTCAGTGGACGTAACAATGGCTTTTTCTATGGTGATAAGACCTGCATCGGGGATTGCATTAAATTGTGCAAATTTTTGATCACCGATTTCTATAATTTGGCCGTCTATCTGAAGAGTATCCTGAGTAACAGTCACTGAATCCCAGTCTTTAGGGATGAAGCGACGGAGGGTGAGGGGATGATCATACGTTGAATTGTCCAGTGTATCGGTCAGTTCCACTTCAATTCTGTTTTCATTCGATGATATTTCAGTAATTGAAGCAGCATTTCGTTGCTGAATATATTTCACCACATTACCAAAACTATCTACCCAAAAATTAGATGGCGTTTCATTCATGTATTCCAGGTTTCCGCGTATCTCTTCGGAAGCTACTTCTGAAAACCCGCCTTCACCATCCAGGCCATGGCCCAGGAAAATCGCCCAGCCACCAGAACTAACCGCTGCATCTGCACGTCCGTTTAAAGCCGAAGTTGTTGAATACCCTTCAGAGCCGAGGATCAGAGAACTAATGTTCATAAAACTGGAAGGTGTATCAGGAACAATTTGACCCGAACATCCCCTGGCCGCAACGTAATACTGGCGGGTAAGATCATTGTTACCGGGATCACAAAATGGATAGGCAATCGTATGGACATTATATCCGGGAATATTCAATTCTATAGTTTCTTTGGAATCGACCAACTCCTCAATTTGCTCTTCATTTGACAGATCCGACAAATTCCGGTGAGTCACCGTGTGGCTGCCAATTTCGTGACCATCTTCCACCGCCTCATTAAGCCCTTCCCAATCTGCCGGTAGAAATGAATTTGTGAAAGTGAATAATGTTAGATTATAATCAAACTCATTAAACATGGGTACAAGTATCTCAAGTTGATTTGGGTAGTTATCATCAAATGTATAGGTCACTGCTGCTGTTTTAAAATCTTTCCAATCGCCAATTTCATAGCCTTCCTCTATAGACTGTCCCACCAATTGACTCGTACTAAATACTGCGATAAACAGAAACGTGATTAATCCTATTTTCATAATGTTTTCGTTAGTTTGGATATTAAATGATTACAAACAAGTGATATCAACTAAAAGTACGTTTATGCAAGTGTAGTGATTTTAAAAGATCAATGTTTGACTAATTCTAAGACAAATTATTCTCGCTCTATATTTTTCAGCAACTTAGCAGCAATCCAAAAAAGCTATACAGATCTGATCTTTACCGTATTGTATATAATAGAGAGAGATTTAAGGCTTTCAGGTATTCAAACTATCTATTGAGATGCTTGTTTGAAAAGCATATTCAGATGAGTAAAAGTACTAAGGTAATAGATAAATTTTAGATTCATTGATGACAGCCAAACTTCAAAAAAGCATCTACAATTGGCATCCCTATCCCCTACTATTCACACTCAATCCCCTTGCAATGTACCTGGAGAATGTTTCTTCGAAAGGGCGAGATTCGAGCGGTAGACTTCCTCCTGGGGATTCAGGGAAAGAGCACGGCTGTAGCGTTCTGCGGCTTTATCAAATTCACCCTTTCCGAAATAAATATTGCCCAGATCATTCTGATATTCAGCATTATGTTCATCCAGAACTGTAGCTTTAAGAGTTGCCTGTTCAGCTTCATCCCACTTATTGAGCTCCGATAAAGCCAGGCCCAGATTAGAGTGATAAACAGCTATACCCGGGTCAATCTCAATAGCATTCTGATAACATTCAGCGGCTTTATCATACTCATGACTTCTGTAATATATATTTCCCAGGTCGTTTTGATAAAAGGCATTATTCGGATCCTCATTTATAGCTTGCAGGATCGATTCTTCTGCTTCTTTCCACATCTGCAGTGATGTATATGTAAGAGCAAGACCGGAGTGATAATTAGGGTGCCGGTGATCAGCTTCAACTGCCTTTTTAAAATATGGTATGGCCTCCAGATCCTGATTATTGGTTCGGTATAAATTACCAATTTTATTATAAACAGAGGCACGTTCCGTTTCCTTTAAATCTGTATCGGATTCAAAATCTGAAAGAAATGAATCGAGCTTACCCGATTGAAAATACGCTTCAGCCAGGTATTCGTAATAGTAAGTCAGCCCCAGATTATCTTCAGGGTATTTTTTTCGAAGTAAAATTGCTTTCTTGCAATGGCGAATCATTTTGCCCCAGTTGGGAACTATAAGATTACCATAAGCCCTTCCTAAATTACATTGATAGATTGGGACATTGGGCTTCAGTAATATTGCTTTTTCGTAATATGGAATAGCATTCAGAAAATCATCCTTTTCGAAAAATAAGTTACCTATACGGTTATTAAGACGGGCCCTTTGTTCCTCATTTAAGTCATCATCGTTATTAAATATGTGCTCTTTATCATTCAATTTGTCTGCCTGGAAAATAGCTTCTGCAAGGAATTCATAATAAAAATCAAGACCGAATGAATCCCAGAATGTTTTCTTTCGCAGATTCACAGCTTTCTGGCAATCAATTATCATCTGATTCCAATCCTCGAGCTGCCCATGGGCCTGCCCGCGATTGCAATAATAAATAGGAATCCTGTCATTCAATTCAATTGCGCACGTATAATATTTTATTGCTCCCCTGTATTTATGAAGGCCGAAACAAGCATTTCCCAACATATTAAAAATTTCATCATTCAAATCGTTCTCAGTCTTAGATGCAATTCTATAACACACTGCTGCTCTTTTATAATTGCCTTTATTATAATAAAGGTTACCACGCAGATAATGGTAATTAAACTGCTCGGGATAGAATTGCTGAAGATAATGACAAAGAATTTCGGCTGAGTTTTGATTTTTAACATCTTCTTTAAGCAATAAGATTTCCTGCCATATTATCAATGCATTCAAATCAATTTCGTCCAGAATTTTCCTGGAAGAATCCACATCAGGCAGATCCGTAATTTGTTCTCCCTCTTTGTGAAAACTTAAAAATGACAATTTGGTCCTTTCCAGTATTCTCTCAAATTCTTCAGAAACATTCTCTATTTGTTTATTTAGCTCATCTATATCCTCAGTTAATTGTTTTATAAGATTACTGTGGATCTGCGAATCATCCTGCTTTCCGTTTTGGATCTGCGGGTAATTTACACGGGTATAATTCTGAAACTGTGAAGATAGTTTCTGATCCAGATCTGACTTCGACTCTTTCTGTGGTTTAGTTTCATCTGCTTTGATATTTCTTACTTGAATTGATTGTTCCAGCTTAATTGTTTCCTCTGCTACTTGCCTGGTCTTTTCATTAAGCAGTTTAATTTTTTGCCTGAATCCGGATTCTACGGAAGTAATCAGCACAGGAAGCCATGTTGGGCCCATGTTTTTTGCTTTTTCAAGGCAATCCATTCCTTTTTCATGATCTCCTGTGTTGCCTCTGTGGCTATATGCCTGCTGAAGATTAAAGAGTGCTGTTTTATTTTTCGGATCGACTTCAATTGCTTTTTCATAGGATTTAATCGCGTTCTCCAAATTTTCTCTATTCCTGGTTGCATCTGCCAGGTAATAATTTAAACAGGCATTGGCATAATCGTTCAATACAAAACCTTGCACCACATTAAGGGTTTTGTTGAGTGTGGAGCCTTTCTGTTTATATTCCGAACTTTTTTTTGTGTTTTTCTTTCTCTCTTCATGAATCTTTTTTTCAACGGTATCTACAAAATTTTTGAATCGCTTTAGCATACCTGCTCCGATATACTCGTAATACGAAGTATTATTCGGCTGGGCTGATAAAGCCGATAATTGACTTATGGAGCCACTGGAATTAGCTGTAGTTGAAGGATAAAAGCCTGCTATAGTATTATCCAGATAGACTCCTACCCCCGGATCTGTGGAAATAGCATCAATGTAACGATCATAACAACCCTGGAAATTACCTTGTTCAGCAAATATTCTTGCAAGGCCATAGTTTAGATGGCCTGTAAACGTTTGTCGTACAATAGCTTTTGCTTCACATCCTTCTTCCAGGTACACTTTAGATTCATCATTCTGATTTACCAGCCAGTAAAGATAACCCAGTGAAGCCAGCGCGGAGATATTGCCTGGGTTAATTTTCAGTACTTCCTTATATTTTCTGATGACTCGCTGAGCTCTCTCAGATTCAATCTCATCTTCACGTCGAAATCCCATTTCGGCACTTTGAGCCAGTAGAAACATCGCTATCTCGAAATCCGGATCAATCTCGGTGGTTTTGCGCAATAAGATCATTTTTTCATCCAGATCAGGCTCAATATTTGCGGCTGTTAATAAGTAGAGGGCATCACTTTCGCTTAATTCAGGATGAACCGATTTGGCATTCAGCAGAAAATCTTTTGATGAACGATCAGCACCCAAATAGAAATAAGCAAGTGAAATTACAAGGTAAGCCTCAAATCTGATTCGGGTCTGTTTTAAAAATAAGGCTTTAGAAGGGCGCAATAACAAACGTCTGATTCTGGTATCGTTCGGGTAATCAAAATAGACATGAAGTGATTTTAACCGGTTTTCAATGTGCCGATTTTTGTTTTCTTCACTTACGCTGTGTTTCGGAGTTAGCTCCGCACTTTTTTCCGGCGCCATTAAATTGTGCAGGATTTCAAGGTACTCAATTACTTCACTCAGATTTCCCGGAATTTCAAACAACGGATTATGATATCGACCGGTAAGTGTAGAGACTTGTCTTCTGTAGATCAAACATTTTGCATACCCAATCTCTACCTGAGCCCGTGCATGTAGAAATCTGACACGAAATCGCCATAAACCGGGAATTAGCATAAATTTTTTCCATCTGCTATCCGAAACCTGAAAATAGTTTAACGCCTCTTTGTATAATTCTATCGCGTGATCATATGCATCTACTGTATTCGATCTCATGTAATCCCTGGCTTCGTTAGAGAGTGCCACAGCACGCAGATAGTTTGTTGGAAACATATCCATTTTCTTTTTTACATCCTGTTCAATCTGCTTGTATATCTCAGTTGCAATGCTGGAGTAGACCCGTTCAACCAGTTGGTTATACCGATCGGATGTTAATGTTTTATTATCCGGATCAAGAGAAAATTTTACAGGAAACGCAAGCGTTGAAGGATTTTCCGGCGCACCAATTCGAACCCTTGGCATAACCTGAATCACCCATTCATTGGGCTTATCTTCCCGTATAGCAAAATGTCCGTCTATATGAATATGGGCAGATAAAGTTTGTTCTAAAGAGGATCCTTTTGATATAGAAGTTAGGTCGAGAAGAGAAAAGCGTCCTATCCTCTGGTTTAATCTCTCCATTAAATCGTGTCGGAGCAAAGCAGAACGATTGTCAAAAGAATCAGTTGTATTCTCTTTTTTGATCTTTTCTTCGTCAACTTTATCAGAATCTGATTTCTGCTTTTTAGTAAGAACAGGCTGAAATTCATCTATCCAGAATGTATATCTGAACGGTTCTCCGGATTCTTTTATCAAAAATTTTGTATGCCTTGACAAGAAAAATAATCCTATACCAAAAAGCAGAATTATTAAACCAATCACTTCATACACAGGCTCAAACTCCAGAGCAATTCCGGAGCCAGTTAGTAATCCCCACCAATAATACACGAAATTTATAATTGAAGAGAATACTTCACCAATAGAAATACTCTCAAGAGCCATCACTAATATTTGTATAGCTGCTCCGAGAATCATCAAAGAAATACCGCCGGTGTTTCCTATTAACCTTTGGCGCTGCAAATTAGCTTCAACACCTTGCACCCATTTTAAATGATCTGACGGAGTAAAAAGGTCACGGAATGTCATTTTTCGTTCTCCTGTGTCAGTCTATGCCGGCACTTTGATGTTTGTTCTTTTAAAATAATTGACCAATGTAGCTGGCCGGTATTTTGAATCTTCCTCCCATCGGTCAATAGCACTCTGATGCACCGATTGTGTAGGATCTTTCCCCTGGACGGTTGTTCCATCATTTCGTGTTCGTTCTTCTGAGATGCCGATCACGCGGTCAAATCCTTTTGTGATTTTATAGAAACCTTTTTTTGATTGATAAATCTTTCCCATGGGATCTGGCTTAACAGGATGATTCATTGTCACATTTTCGTCAATCGCCAAACCGGCAGATTTTGCCCTGTTAATCATCCAATCTAAAGAAATATCGGCCAGGGAGCGGTCGGGATATCCACCGCCGACATTGCTGTGTACACCGGGAAACCAAACCTGTTCTACCGTCTGTCCTTCTTTAGGTTTGTACTGCCATAGTGTGGGCTTGAAAGGCGAACGCCGTTCATCAATGGCCAGGGCATGACAGGCAAATTTTACAGAACCGCTTAACTCTGTATCGTGAAACTGGTGTTTTCGGCGGGTTAGATTACGCAAGCCACCCAGCGGAATACCAAGTGCTCCTACCGTATCCCACACTCCGATAAACTGAATGGGGAGAGGATCTTCTTTATTTACTGAACATTTGTGGCGAAATTCAACCGGTTTTTCCTCGTCAGGTCCATCATCTGAACGATATAAGTTTACAGCATTTATGTACTGATCTGCATGTTCCCGGCACAGAACGCCGCATTTACGGATCATGCCGGCAATACTTCGGGCTGTAAAAGCGCCGCGACTAAATCCAAACAAGTAAATTTCATCACCCGGTTCATAATTAGCCACCAGGAAACGGTAGGCGTCAAAAATGTTATCTTCTACCCCGCTGCCAAATGCACCTCCCGTAAAGCGGTCGAGCGAATTTCCTGTTCCTACCCCCTGACTGTAATAGACAATCTGGCTTACATTGCCTTCTCGTTTGGCAATTCTGAATGCAATTCGAACTACATTAGTAGGACATGGAGTACCGTTTGAAGATTGGTCTGCTTTATTCCAGGTTCCATCGCAACAAAGGATTAATCTTTTCATTTTTGATTGAGATGTGAAATTAGGGTTGGTTACTTATTCTATTTGTAGCCAGTTTCTCCTTCTTTCTATTTGTAAATAGTAATGGATATGTAAAAACCAATGACCTTGCATTCATATACCCGGTGAAAATGTTTTAAAGGAACCACGAAAGAAATGCTGGCTTGATTCGGACAGATTACTATTCAGATTAGGAGAAGCCTTTGCAAAATCCTATTAAACAGAGTGATTATCGAAAGATTTTCTATTGGATAATTAATTAAAATTAGAATGATTGTCAATATATATAGATAAGAACTGAATAATGACCTGTAGAATAGCGGATGAGTCATAAGTTTTATTGTGAAAAGATGACAATGCAGCTTAACCTGGCGCAATAGGTAGCGCTGCGCTGGAATCACAGCGCTCCTTACCGCTGCCGCCGCTCTTTTTTGGTATCCGATGGCTGACGGAAAATCTCCGTCATTTTCAAGATCAGGAGATGCCGTGTCGGAGCACGGCACGACACAATTAGAAGATTTCAGCGTATGATCGAACTCAGGTTTTAAAAAAAAAGGCATGGATTCGATCCACGCCTTTTTATATCTCAAATTTTAGTTTTTTATTTAATACAGGTACTTGAGTGTCAGTCCTGCTTTAAAACCATTCAAATCAATTGTTTCTGTAGTTACCGGCAAATCTGGCCCAAACTGCATCTCTTGGTCAAACGAACCGAATAAATATTTGCCGAAAAGCTCAACCCCCAGTACTCCAAATTTTCTTTCAATCCCGGCTGCAAGATTAACGCCTGTTGAATTACCCCTGGTACCTTGTGTGCCGGAACTGCCGGTATATGATGAGCCTATATGATAAATATCTATTCCCGGGCTGAAGGAAACCGAGAATTCTGGTAAATCATACCGGCCGACAAGTGCAAGTGAAAAAGGTATTAATGTGTATTCCAGGGTCTCTTCTGATGCAAATTCACCCCGGGTAACATTAGCCGATGTTGTGAAATAGCTCACACCAGTTTTTAATCCCATTATCGGCATAATACTCAGTTCTGATTCTAAACCCAAGGCAGCGCCGCCATCAAAATTCCAAAAGGTCCGGTCAAAATAATCAAACGAAGGAGAGTAGCTCCCTACACTGATACCAACAGATCGAAATTCTACATTTGTTTCAAAGTCAGATTGTGCTGTAGCAGTGCTGCAGATCCCCGTTACTGTTGTTAATAAAATTGCTGTTATTATATTTTTTAATCTCATAATATTATGATGGTTTTTAAAGTGTACCGAATTTGAAATAAGCCGGTAAATTTTTCTATTATGTCGGGCAATTGATCAGACCTACCCTCCTCCGGAGTCATGGCAATTTCTTGATGTTACAGTAAATGTGACGGGGGGATGATTAATCGTGGAAGATTCAATTACCGATCCATTTGCTCTTCTTGCTGTATAGGTTACGGTTTCGTGCTGTGCACTTACGGTTAATCTTACACCCGGTGCTCCGTTATATGAAGCCGAGCGTGTAACGGTTCGGTTTTTTTTCATTTTTACATATCTGCTTATTACCGGCGAAAGCATGCCTGTCTGAAAACTGTGATTAACCGTTACATCCAAACCACATCCTGATCTCGCTATAACCTGAGGATCGCTAATACCAACCGACCTTGTTATTCTAATATTCGGTACCAGTCTATATTGCTGAAATCTGCTAATCTTTGCCCTGGCTTTGAATCTACGGTTGAAACCCTGGGTTTCAATTGAACTGTCAGTCACAACTTTGGCAGACTTACTATTTTCTTCCACCAGTTCAACAGGAATATTTCCAGGTTGTAGTACAAAACTGATTCCATTATCAGAGCCGGAATTTGGTGATGAGATACCCAAAGAAGCTACTAATTGATCAGATATGGAAACCGGGATGTCTATCTCTACTTCTTCATTCAGTTCCAGATCAGCGGGTTCAAAATCCAATATGTCCTGTGTGGTACCTTCATTATATTCGTTATCGATCTGGCTGGGAACCGAACGGGTTACTGATATACTGATATTTCCATCCCCGTCAACAGCATTCTGCGGAAAGGTACCTGCAGGAAATGTAAGACTAATGTTTTGTCCCTCTTCGCCTTCAGCGTCTGATGGTGCTGTTTCTATAACAGACTCTGCATTATTGTTTACCATCACCGATGGTGTACGCTCCCTCATAAACAGTTCAGCTTCATTATAGTAGCTTTCTGTATCATCAGAGGGCAGGTTAATTTCTAAATTAATACTGGAACTCACATATCCATCACGACTGGCAGTAATGGTATACTCACCGGTCGCAAGATCAGTAAAAGTAAACGTGGACTGTGAGACACCGGATTGAGAAGAAGAAGTCGGTCCGTCAATTACTATATCATAGCCGGTTAGTGCTTGTCCATCTGATGAATTTACTGATACAAGTAATTCTCGTTCTCCTTCAAAAGTAAATTCAGGTGAGTCATATGTTATAACATCAACTGTATCTGAACATGCATAGCTAATGAAAAGGAGAGCTACAATTGATGTGAATATTACTTTCCTGCTTTTTATAATTTTAGTCATAACTATTTTTTTTATTAAGATGTACCCAATTTAGAAAGCCGTGCAGAGATTAAGTACTAAGCTTATCACGTGCAAAAGAAATACTTTTTTCTAAAAATATGACTCAGATATTGAAAAAATCTGATAAACACTTAGAATTATTTTTGTTATAAATGTTTATCGGCGATTATTTTTTTTTATAAACTCACATATTGGGAAAAATGTACTACCTCAAAGCAGAACCATCGGCGAATTCTTCAATTAAAATTAATGATCCAGAAAAACAGCTAATTTATACTCTGTATGCAAGCTAAACTATTTAAACTGTTGCCGTTTTATACTCAGAACAGTTCAATTTATAGCTGTTTGAAAATGTTGTGTTTTGAACTTTACAATCAAGTGTTATGTCAACTGTAAAAGTTTGGTTGCTGGGAATAGTCATCGGACGAGTTTTTTCAATAAACAGCTATTTATGATGATTGAGATGATCCCGGGTCGACTCGTCCGATGACTTCTCTGCCATATTACA
>CAYOLE010000100.1:0-11212 GCA_964404705.1 uncultured Rhodohalobacter sp.
TATCAGATTTAAAAAAGAATAGATTTTATTTCCTGCAAGGCCAATATATATTTGCAGGAGTAATACTCTTGTTGTTTTTATCCAATTGCCAATCAGAAACGGATACAACCGAGTGGACAATTTATAAGGCTGACAATCACAGCAGCAGTTACTCGGAACTGAACCAAATTAATAAAGACAATGTGAACCAGTTACAGCAAGCATGGATTTATAAGTCGGATGATCTCGAGGGAAGTAGATTTTCGACAATTGAAACAAACCCGATTATTGTCGATGGAGTACTTTACGGAGGGACCCCAGTCCTGAATGTATTTGCATTGGATGCCCAAACAGGTGAACAGTTATGGATGTACAAACCATTTCCGGAGGATCCGCCGCGGGGCTATATACGCGCGGTTACCTATTGGGAAAATGGAAACGACAAACGCATTTTCTTTTCTGCAGGCACATATCTTTTTGCACTTAATGCCGAAAATGGAGAACTAATTGAAGATTTTGGAGAGGAAGGTAAAATCAACTTAAATGAAAATCTGGGTCGGGATCCGGCAAGTATCCAGGTAAAATCGCCATCACCGGGGATGATTTATGAGGATTTGATAATCATGGGATCCGCGACAGGCGAAAGTTATGATGCGGCTCCGGGCCATATCCGTGCCTATAATGTACGGACAGGCAGTCTGGAATGGATATTCCACACAATTCCACAGCCCGGCCAATTGGGATATGATACATGGGAACAGGTTGAAGGACAGCAAGAAATAGCCGGGGGAGGTGTCAACAATTGGGCAGGCATGAGCCTGGACCCGGACCGGGGAATAGTATATATCCCGCTCGGATCGCCAACCTATGATTTCTATGGTGGTGATCGACCGGGTACAAATCTTTTTGGAAATTCTTTAATAGCTCTGGATGCAGCCACCGGAGAGTATATCTGGCACTATCAAACAATCCATCATGACCTATGGGATTATGACCTGCCGGCTCCGCCAAACTTGTTAACCGTTGAACACAATGGGGAAAGAATTGATGCGGTAGCACAGGTAACAAAAACAGGTTTCACATTTGTGTTTGACCGGGAGACGGGAGAACCACTATTTGAAATTGAAGAGCGTCCTGTTCCGCAGGATTCAAACATAGAAGGTGAATTTGTTTATCCTACCCAGCCTCACCCAACCGCTCCTGAACCTTTTGTCCGGCAGAACTTTACACGAGATCAAGTTAATGATTTGATACCGGAAACGTATGATTCGGTTTTGACAGAATTTTCAAAACGCAGGAACGAAGGGCTTTTTACCCCACCTGATCCGGAAGGCACGATATTTTTCCCGGGAACGGGGGGAGGTGCAAACTGGGGTGGAGCCGCTCACGATCCCCATAGTGGTATTTTATACATAAACGCTAATGAAATACCAGAATTTTCTACTGTTAGACAAGTTCGGCAAGAGGTTGCAGGTGAAGGAACTCTTTTTGAAATGGGTGAAGCTTTTTATGATCAGTCCTGTGCAACCTGCCATGGAGCGAACCTGGAAGGTCGTGATCCCGATTATCCGGCATTATATAATTTAGAAGATAGAATGTCGGAAGAGAATGTACTATCTATCATTGTGGAAGGAGGCGGACGGATGCCAGCATTTACTAACATTTCAGAGGATGAGAAAGAAGCTATCATAGCCTTCCTGTTTGAAGATAGAGAGACTATATATGAAGGTGCAGAAATGGAAGATGAAAGCAGCAGAAGCGGACAATATCTGAACGTAACGGCATATAGAAATTTTGTAGATCCTGAAGGTTATCCGGCTATTAAACCTCCGTGGGCAACTCTTAATGCAATAAATCTGAATACGGGTGAAATTGAGTGGAAAGTTCCGTTGGGCACCTATCCCGAGCTCCTGGAAAAAGGAATACCGCCGACTGGATCCGAAACCTATGGCGGACCTATAGCTACTGCCGGGGGATTGATATTTATTGGGGGCACCAGGGACAAAAAGTTTCGTGCATTTGACAAAGACACTGGAGAAATCCTATGGGAAACCACTTTGCCTACAGCCGGTTTTTCGACCCCATCAACATATATGATTGATGGTAAACAGTATGTAGTAATTGCCGCCGGGGGTGGTCGTGGAACCGAACCGGGTGATTATTATGTGGCATTTACTTTACCAGATTAGATAAAAGTCGTGATTATACTTGCAAAAATGATGAAAGTGATCCATAATTCAATTAACCATCTAATAGGATAACATAATGAATTTTCTTTGTGCAGGAAGAAAAGCAGCAGGCTTAATATTATTAATTTTAATATCCGCAGGCTGTGGAGAGCAAGCTGATCAGCAAAAACCGTCGGTTGTGGCCGAAGGAGCCGTTTTATCAAAAATCACAGAAGATTATGAATTTGATACAGCCGGTTCTCCACTCTACCTTGATGGCAACTATTACTTTACAAACAATAATTTCGACCAGCCGGAAAAAAGTATGACTCTTCGAAAATCACCATCGGGGAATATCGATACGCTGGCAATAGATAACGGAGTAACAACCACACTACAGGCAAGTGGAAATGGCACGATCTATGCCTGTGAAATGCTGGGGCATCGGGTTGTGGAGCTCAATTTGGATGGGGAAGTTATTCGGATAGTGGCTGACCAATACAATGGAAACAGAATCGACGGACCTAATGATATTGTGGTAGATAATAACGGTGGCATCTATTTCAGCGACTCCCAGTTTATTGCCGGTCGTGAAAAAATGCAGGATACGCCTGCTGTATATTATGTAACTCCGGATAATGAAATCATCAGGATTATTGATGATATTGAATTTCCTAACGGCATGGGTATTTCTCCTGACGGATCTGTACTGTACGTAGCTAATACCCCCGGTTCACACCTGCTGGCTTATGATATAAACGATGACGGAACGGTAGAAAACAAAAGAAATTTTGCACAGTTGCAGCTTCCTGAAGATGTCGAAGAAAGTGGTGCTGACGGAATAGCTGTAGACAATGATGGGAATGTGTATGTAGCTACAACACAGGGCATTGGTGTTCAAATATTTGATTCTGAAGGCATTCACCTGGAAAATATTTCGGTACCGACAAACACAAATAATGTTAGTATTGGTGGTGAAGATGGCAAGACCATACTTATAGCAGCAGAAGATGGCATCTATAGTATTCAGGGGCAGATAAGTGAGTACAGTCCTATTTAATGCATTTTTATGAACCTTGAGAAATGAGATTCAGGAAAAATAACCGCGATTTAACAATTTACCTGAAGGGCACACATGTTCTTCTTAAATGTACCTTATAAACTTATAGGAGGTGTTTATGGACAGAAGTACATTTTTAAAAAGCATGGCTTTCGGCGTTCCAGCTCTCAGCATGACTTTCTTTGATTCTTTTGCCAGGTCGGGGTCTGGCCAGGTAAAAATAACAGATGTTAAATGTATGTTGACAAATCTTGGTGCCAGGGTAAGTCCATTGGTAAAAGTTGAGACAGATGCGGGTATTTCGGGGATAGGAGAATGTCATCATGATTCACAGGGTGAGGGTGCAAAAGATATAATTCTGAACGTATTTAAACCGCTCTTGGAAGGGGCAGATCCTTTTAACCTTGAGCAGTTGGTTTTTAAAATGAGTACAAACACTTCATTCTATGGAGGTAATCACGGTATTGCAACACATGCTGTAACAGGTGTGGAGATGGCATTGTGGGATATTATAGGCAAAGTTACGCAACAACCGGTTTATAAAATTCTTGGCGGCGGGTCACATGTTAGCGAAGTAAGAGCCTATCTTTCTTCACGGCCTGATGATATGCTTGATAAAGATTCTTGTGCTGAATATGCCGAGATGGTTAAAAGCGGTGGATATACAGCCGTAAAAATTGATATACTCCGCGATCAACATTGGTTGCGAAGCCTGGAAAACAGGCAAATGTCGAATGCAGAAATTGATAACAATGCCAGAGGGTATCAAAATATACGAGAGGCATTGGGTCCGGATATTGAAATCGCCGTACACTGCCATTGGGAACTGAATTTTGACAGTGCACTTCAGCTTGCCAAAGCAGTTGAACCCATACGCCCCTGGTGGATAGAAGATCCTATGCCAATTGGGTATAACGAACAGTGGGTTCGTTTGACTGAACAGTCGCCTGTGCCAATACTGTGTGGTGAAAATCTGTACGGGCGTGAAGATTTTCGACCTTTTATCGTAAATGCAGGTGTAAATAAAATAGAAATAGATGTAGCTATGGCAGGAGGATTGCTGGAAGCCAAAAAGATAGCTGATTTGGCCGAAACATATTATATACCTGTAGCCACGCACAATGTTGCGGGGCCAATTGCTACAGTAGCTTCTGCCAATTGGGCGGCCTCCGTTCGTGAGTTTCTGGCGCATGAGATATTTCCTTTTAGAGAGGATTGGTCTATGCATGGAGATCCTGAAATTCTCGGCTATGATAAAGAGCTGGTTAAAGATGGGTACATACAACTTAGTGACAGACCTGGCTTTGGAATCGAACTCAATGAAAATCTTCTGAAAGAGTATCTGCTGGATGGCGAAGAATGGTGGGGATAAATTAATTTATGTAGGCAAAGTGCTTACATGCTTATGTTTATAGTTTAAATAATCTTTTTAAAATTATAAGTGAGTTATTATGAAAGTTTATAAAATAAAGCAGGGTATTCTTATAGTACATCAAGATTCATTTTATTTACTGGAAGACGAGGATTGGGATCAGTTTATAAATGATGATGAACTTTATGCTAAAACTGAAGAAATTATTTCGTCGGAGAAGCCTGTCGACAATGGAGCAGAATTGATTGCAAACGGTGTTGAGGCTCCACTGGAAAGCCAGGAAGTATGGGCTAGCGGAGTTACCTATTACAACAGTAAAATGGGCCGCGAAGAAGAATCAAAAGAAGCGAAAGGGAGTGATTTTTATACCCGTGTATACGATGCTGAGCGTCCGGAACTGTTTTTCAAAGCTACAAAAAATCGCACAGTTGGGTCCGGCGATTATGTACGAATCAGGGAAGATTCTACATGGGATGTACCCGAGCCGGAATTGACGCTTGTAATATCCTCAAATGGCAAAATTATAGGATACACCATTGGAAACGATATGAGTTCTCGCAGTATCGAAGGTGAAAATCCGCTATATCTGCCTCAGGCTAAATGTTACGATGGTTCTGCAGCCATAGGCCCTTGCATTTATGTAACGAAAGAACCGCTTGCCCCGGATACAAAAATTGAGCTGGAGATTGAACGTGAAGGCTCAGTGGTGTTTAAAGATGAAATTACTATTGACCAGATAAAACGAAAATTTACTGAACTTGTTTCTTATTTATACAGAGAGTGTTCATTTCCGCAAGGCAGTCTGCTGATGACAGGAACGGGCATCGTTCCTTCCAGAGATTTTACTTTGCAGCATGAAGATGAAATAAGAATTACAATTTCTCCAATTGGCACATTAATCAATAAGGTTAGATAAAAAAATGGAACTTACAGGATTGAATTTTATAGGTAATAAGCGATCAGGAAACGGAAGCACAACATTTCATGGAGTGAATCCCGCTAATGATAAAAAACTGGAACCACAATACGTGGAAGCTACTGGCGAAGAAGTAGATCAAGCTGTACAAAAGGCAGAGGAAGCATTCCGGATTTACCGACAAAAAAGCGGCGACGAGCGGGCCGACTTTCTGGAAACAATTGCAGACGAAATTATGGAGCTGGGTAACAAACTGATAGAACGCGGCAGTAGTGAGACAGGTCTGAGCGAAGGGCGATTGACTGGTGAACGGGGTCGTACTGTAAATCAGTTGCGGCTTTTTGCAGATGTAGTTCGTGAAGGATCTTGGGTAGATGCCCGAATCAACCGATCTGATTCTGGACCGGTAATTAGAAGCATGAAAATGGCTCTGGGACCGGTTGCTGTTTTTGGTGCCAGTAACTTTCCGCTGGCCTTTTCGGTAGCCGGGGGTGATACGGCTTCGGCTTTGGCAGCAGGCTGTACTATCGTGGTGAAAGCCCATCCAGCACATCCTGGTACGGGCGAAATGGTAGCAAATGCAATTCTTAATGCGGTAGAAAAAACGGGTATGCCCGAGGGAACGTTTTCGATGGTACAGGGTGCCTCTCACGAAGTAGGAACAGCCCTTGTTAAGCATCCCCTGATCAAAGCCGTTGGATTCACTGGCTCATTCAAAGGGGGTAAGGCATTATATGACGCCGCCACCAATCGTCCGGAACCGATCCCCGTATATGCAGAAATGAGTAGTACAAATCCCATTTTCCTGCTCCCTGGAGCTCTAAAAGAGAAAGGCGATGAAGTTGCCGAAGGGCTGACCAATTCCGTAAATCTGGGTGTTGGTCAATTTTGTACTAAGCCGGGTCTCGTTGCTTATGAGGAATCAGATGATGCCCAAAAGTTTCAGAAAGCTATAGCTGAGCATTTCAATAAATTGGGTGCGGAACCAATGCTTTCCTCTGGTATTTGTTCAGGTTATAAAGAGGGACTGGAAAAACTAATGCAGCAAGAGGGCGTAGAGCTTGTTGCCAGTGGTTCAGGAAACGGGTCGTCTAATTCAGGTGTGTCTCACCTGCTAAAAGTGAGTTCTCAAAACTTCCTGGATAATGATGAACTGGAAGATGAAGTTTTCGGACCTGCCACGCTGACAATTTCTGCTAAAGGAAAATCGGATTTAGTGGATATCGCAGAGAACCTGAAGGGTCATCTCACTGCTACGTTATACGGAACTGAAGAGGATTTGGAGAATTATTCAGACCTTATAACAGTATTACAGCGAAAAGTAGGCCGGCTCATCTTCAACGGGTTTCCTACAGGTGTGGAAGTAAACCACGCTATGGTTCACGGAGGTCCCTTTCCGGCCACCACCGACAGCCGTACAACGTCGGTAGGTACTTTGGCTATTAACCGTTTCGCACGGCCTGTCTGTTACCAAAATTTTCCTGGCAAGCAACTTCCCGATGAGCTAAAAGACGAGAATCCCCTTGGAATTTGGAGACTTGTTAATGGTAAACGTACGAATGATTAGATATAAATGATGAAAAAGTTCAGAAACAGCGCCTGATTTAGGAGCTTGGAAAGAATGGGATTTGTTTCCCAGCTCAAGCTCCTCGAGAAGGTTCTGTTGATGACATATATATGGAACCGGTTTCAGAATATATAACTCAAACGTAAATTAAAAATACCCCACTCTATTGAGAAAATTAATACTTACAGTTTCGCTTACTCTTTTATTAGGATTCATTCTGATAGAAACCATTCATGCGCAGGCGCAATTGGTTTCGGAGGATGAAATAATTTTTTATACACTTGAATGGGATGGTGAACGGGATCAATATGGACGACCCTTAGTATCTGATCAGGTTTTGGAACGAATGAAATATGTTGGGCTTGAAGAAGCCTGGGGTACGATCAGAGGGGCAGGTTACTATGATAAATTTGAGGGAGATTGGGAGATACTATATCCCGAACAGATAATGGTGGGGAGAGCATTAACGGCTATCTACATGCCTACAAGTCCGGAATTGGATGAGCGCATGCATGAAATTGGGAGAGAGCAGGGTCTTGGTGGGGCTATGAACCAGTATCCCATCTATATGTTGGAACAAGGTGATGTATATGTAGCTGATGGATTTGGCAAAATTATTGACGGAACTTTAATCGGGGACAATCTTGCACAGGGTATTTACTCTGCATCAGGTAATGGGCCCATATTATATGGAAGTGCACGGGATATGGGGGGATTAAAAGAGATTGAAGGATTTAATACATGGGTGAAAGGATGGGACCCCTCTTATATTCAGAATATGACATTAATGAGTATAAATGCTCCAACCAGAATTGGTCGGGCTATCGTGCTGCCAGGTGATGTAGTTTTGGCAACTGAAACAGGAGTTCTGTTTATTCCTCCTCATTTGGCCGAAAGTGTATTATTGAACTCTGAAATTAGCAGAATGGTAGATGGATTCAGAAAACAGAGGATTTCTGAAGGTGTGTATACCTTAAATCAGACGTATGGAACGGATTGGACAGACGAAATGAATGAAGATTTTTATGAATGGGTTGAATCGAACCAAACACGGCTGCATGACGATCTCGGAGTTGGAGAATCAACACTTGATCAGGTCGTTCAAACACGTTCCAGAGATTGGAGAGACTGGATTGATTAACCTATCTCTTAACAAGCATAAATAAGGCATCTGGTTTAAAAAAATTGCTGATGCTATATCAATACTCATAACTACTAAAATATAAAGGATGAAAAAAAATAAAAAAACGAACGGTGGATTAGACAGAAGGAATTTTATTAAAACAGTTGGCATCGGGGGGTTAGGGTTAGGCTCACTGGCAATGGCGCCAATCGAGGAACAACTTGGCCATTTAACCTCAAAAGTAAATCGTAATTCAGCCCCTTCGGAACTTGAAATCACGGATATGCGGGTAGCTGAAGTAACGGGTATTCCATTTCGTGTTCCCATTATTCGTATTGATACCAACCAGGGCATTTCCGGATATGGAGAGGTGCGAGACGGAGGGACTAAAGAATATGCTTTGATGCTCAAAAGCCGGATTTTGGGGAGAAATCCCTGCAATGTGGAATGGATCTTAAGGGACATTGAACAATTCCGCGGTGAAGGACGCCAGGGCGGTGGCGTTTCTGCTGTAGAGATGGCCCTTTGGGATATTGCTGGAAAAGCGTATGGTGTTCCGGTTTACCAGATGTTAGGAGGCAAGTACAGGGATAAAATTCAACTTTATGCAGATACAGCAGGGGCTACAGATCCGCATGAGTTTGCACGCAATATGAAGGAGACTCGAGTTGATGAAGGGTACACTGCCTTAAAAATGGATATTGGCATCGAACTGCTTTCACAAACAGAGGGTACACTTGTCAATTCCCGTGCCCATGCACCGAAAGGTGAACACCGTCTTCAAAGCCAGTATTCAACTACACCTGGTGAATATGGAACAATTGATCACCCCTTTACACGGGTTCAAATCACACAAAAAGGCCTCGAACTCATGGAGGAATATGTGCGTGTTATGCGTGATACGGTGGGTTATGAAATACCTCTGGGAATTGATCATTTCGGCCATTTTGATGTGGATGAAGCGATTAAGATTTGCCGGATGCTTGAGCCCTATACAATTTCCTATGCAGAGGATTTAGTAGCATGGAAATGGACGGATCTGTGGAGAGAAATTACCACTTCCACAACCACACCCACTCAAACCGGAGAAGATATCGGTACATGGGAGGGCTGTAAGCCGCTGATCGATAAACGGGCGGTGAATATTATTCATCCTGATCCAGGGTCTTCAGGGGTGTTGGGAACCAAAAAAATTGGTGATTATGCCCAGGAAGCAGGTATTGCCATGAATCTTCACTTTGCAGGATCACCGGTTGGGTTTTTAGCTTCTGTACATATTGCAGCCGCTACACAGAACTTCAATTTACTTGAGCATCACTCGGTTGGCCTTCAGCGATGGTATGATATCTATGATGGAGATCCATCTATGATATTTGATGAGGGTTATGCAACCGTTCCTGAAAAACCGGGATTGGGTGTCGAGCTGAATATGGATGCGGTTAGAGACAGCCTGATTGAAGGTGCAGGGTTCTTTGAGCCAACTCCCGAATGGGATGAAATCCGTGCGCATGACCGGACGTGGAGTTAAAGGTAAAGGCTTAGATTATCTGATGAGATCATGTACTCATAAAGTTATGGGTACATGTATTCTTATCACTAAGTAGCATTAGAAATGGAGTGGCTCGTTGTAATAAGAATAACAGTGAGTTCATTCCTTATGCTAAATTATTGTAGATGAATTTTGAGGATATCTGTCTTTTACGAAATACCCATTTGTCGAATGAATAAAAAAAGTTGCATGGGTCGATACACAACGGGAATACTGTTGCTGAGCCTGTTTCTGATCTATACAACAGGTTGCAGTTCAGCCCACGGGGAACAGGAAACCAGAGAAAAAATAGCCCGCGAAATCTCCAGTGAAATGGATACAAAACTTAAGGTCTGGTATCCAAGGGTGGTTGATGAAGAACACGGAGGGTATATAAGCAATTTTTCCCACGACTGGGAAATGACCGGTTCTCAGGAAAAAATGATCGTCACTCAGGCGCGTCACCTCTGGACACTCTCAAAAGTAATTCCCTTATATCCGGAGAATCAAAATTACTCTGACTACGCGGAACAGGGGTTTGAATTTTTAAGGAACCATATGTGGGATGATGAATATGGCGGGTTTTTCCAGATAGTTACCCGGGAAGGAGAACCGATCGAAAACTCACAGTTTGGTGATGATTTCCGAAAAACCCTGTATGGTAATGCGTTTGCTATGTATGGGTTAGCGGCCTATTACGGAGTATCAGAAGATCAGGATGTTTTGGATCTGGCAAAGCAGTCATTTAACTGGCTGGAAACTCACTCCCACGACAAAGAGTATGGCGGATATTTTCAGCCCCTGGAAAGGGATGGTACACCAAGAACAGATGGCTACCCAAAGGATTATAACAGCGGGATACATATTCTGGAAGCATTAACTGAGTTATACACTGTCTGGCCGGATGATTTGGTTCGCGAAAGGCTCACGGAAATGTTTCATATCGTAAGGGATACAATGGTGACGGATGAGGGATATTTGAAACTGAATTTTGCGGAAGACTGGACACACCTTTCCTACCAGGATTCTTCCGAAACAGTTATCAGGGAAAATATCGGCCGTGATCACGTAACACCCGGACATGATATTGAAACCTCATTTTTATTACTGGAAGCCGCACATGCTTTAGGAATGGAAGATGATCCGAAAACTAATGAAATTGCCAAATTGCTGACTGATCATACCCTGGAAACAGGCTGGGATTCTGATGCAGGCGGATTTTATGATACAGCTTACTACTTTCCTGGTGATGAGGAGATAACTATACTTCGCGACACGAAAAACTGGTGGGCACAATCTGAAGGACTGAATACCCTTTTGATTATGGCTAATATGTACCCCGATGACCCGCATAATTATTATGATAAATTTGTGCAGCAATGGGAATACATTAACGAATATCTCATCGATCATGAAAACGGGGGATGGTACAATTCAGGAATTGATAAGCAGCCGGATAGCATAACATCGCGAAAAAGCCACATCTGGAAAGGAAATTA
>CAYOLE010000101.1:0-11192 GCA_964404705.1 uncultured Rhodohalobacter sp.
TCTTGTAGAATTCATGACGACGCTTGATGGTGAGCAGGAATCAGATAATTAAGAGAATTAATGCCACTGAAAAAGGATCTTACGAGTAATGAGTACTTAATTTATTATTGATTGTTAATTTTCTCACAGCCTCTCAAGGAGGGATTTCTTCTGGCCCTGTATCAATTCTTATATCAACTCATGTGAAAATAAGTTTTGCGGCTTAAAGTCTCCCAACCAATCATTTTATTATGCCCTCTTTTTTAGACAGCAAAAAAAAATCTGTCCGGGTATTACCGGACAGATTTTTATATACTCAGAAAGAAAAACTGCAATTTATAATAACCCGCTTATTAAACGCTTGCAGGTCTGTCTCTGCTTTCAAGTGTTACCGCCTGATAGCCACCCTTTCGCTTGTCCCTGATATACATTACCAGGAAGACAATAGCTACCAGAAATGCTACAGGTCCAACCCACAGGAACGACATGCGGCCGCCATAGTTATCAGCAGGCCGTAATACCTCAAATGCTTCCTGAGCAAGTTCTTGCTCCTGTTCAATTTCAGAGTCGACCAATGCTCTTAAAGCATTACCCGTGAGATTACCATGCAACTCGCCATTTGCGCGATAATAGGCTAAAGCCTCTTCGGCATGATGAAGTACATTTTGTACATCTACGGCCCGATAACCAAGTTCTGCTAAACGTTCAGGATCACCGGCAGCGGCTTCTGCCTGCTGAACATATCCGGGATAACGTTCTTCAACCTGTTCAAGAATCTCTACAGTCTCTTGTTCATCAAGAGCATCAGGCAGATATCTGTCGGCAATTCCACCCATAATAGCATTCGATCCACCGGCGGCGAAAAAGCCCAGACCAATTAACAACACGATACCCAGGGATCCGGCTTTTGGAAAACGTTCACTCATAAGCCCAACCATGGTTGGGAAGAAAAAAGCTACGCCACAAGCAAAAACAGTTGCCGCTAACATGAGAGGAAACAGTCCGGTTGCAATAAAGGCAAACATCAGAAGCCCTGTACCTGTAAGAATGGAGGCTCCCAATAGCATTCCCGTAGGAGAGAATTTTTCCACAAATGTACCTGCAAATAAACGAAGTACCACCATCAGCCCACTAATCCAAACAAATACAAGCATTCCATGTACACCGGCTGCCTGCAGAACTTCCGGTATCCATCGACTTGGACCCATTTCCAGAGAAAGAGTGATCATTTTGAGTAAAATTAAACCCCAGACCAATGGATGGGTAAATGTATATCTGAACATCTCACCGATAGGGATACCTGCTTCTGCCGTCTCTGTTTTTGGAAATTTCTCCGGCAAAACCATAATTCCATAGATAATGATAGGTATGTAAATAATTGCAATCTGCCATGTCCAATGCCCAATATCTATAGGACCAATTGTACCGGCCTGAACCATTAGCCATCCCAAAAGGCCACCTACAACCATGGCACCGGGAAAAAAAGCGTGAAAATGATTTAGCTTAGTCGTCTTATTTTTGGGAAAAAGAGCTGCAGTTAAAGGATTACCGGCAACTTCTATAAGCCCGTTTCCGGCACCAAAGCCGATTGCTCCCATAAAAAGAATCCAAAAGGCACTTGGTTCACCCGCAAAAGGATAGCCCAGCAAAAAGAAAGTTACACCTGCCAGATGACATACAAAAGCCCAGACAGTTGCTTTTTTTAAGCCGATCTTTTCCAGGAATGGTCCGATAGTGAGAAGTGAAACTGCCATTCCCCATAATGCAGCACCCCCGATATATCCTACCTGTGCATTGGTTAATATAAACTCGGCTTTAAGCTGGTAGAGAATATTGCTTACGAGTACAAAAGAAAAACCCGTTGGTACGAGCGCAAGACAGATACCGGTAAATATTTTTTTCCGGTTAATGTCTGCTAACTGGTTAGTTGTGTCCATAAATTTTCAGAAGTTCAGGTTAGTAAAGAAACTTTGAATAAATACTTGAATTGCACATCAAAATCAAAAAAAAATTCGCCAGATAAAATTATCATGAGAAGAATTACAAAATTTATTAGATATCGATATTTTTAATTTAAAAATATGTACTCCTTTTGACTCATTATCTTGTAGAATTTTCTTGATTTGTATTCCTTAGTTGTGATTTCAATTTTATTACCTGAATTGAGGAAGAAACGCTGATAAGTAATCTATTAATGGAATGCTTCATAGTTTTTTATTTCTACCAGAATTTAAGTTTCATACGTGCCCTCAGTACGAAGAAAAAACAGGCCAGTTATACATGATTCTTTCACCATATAAAGAGTGCCAGCTGATGTTTTACAGCAGTTTTAATATTCTTGAGAGATCGTCCGTAGTAAGTGCCCTTCTTTGTAAGGAATGTTATTAAAGTATGAGATTCCGAACCTATGAATTATATGCTGAATTCAGATGTACCCTTCGAAATTGCCAGGCACAGCATCTAACTGAAATTTAGAAGTTATTTTTATAAATGATTGTTATAATAGGTGACAAGTCATAATCCATTGCCTATGAGACTTCTAAACTATTCCTTACCTGTATTTCTCATCCTGCCCGTGATCTTTACTCTGTGTACCGCCTGTAATGATCTTGGTTCAGAAAATGAATTGGGAGAATCAATTGCAGATTATTCATGGCCGCGAGAAGTATATAATGCGATTTGGGGAGGATCACCAAATCGCATTTTTGTGGCAGGTTCTGCAGGTACTATTATACACTATGATGGAGTTGAATGGGAGCAAATGAATAGCGGTACAGCCTTAACAATCCAGGATATCTGGGGGTCATCATCACAGAATATTTATGCTGTAGGTGAAAAGGGTTTAGTTCTGCATTACAGCAATTCAGTATGGTCCGAAATTGATCTGGGTCTGTCTACAAGGATTAATGCGGTTTGGGGAAGCTCCGCTGACAATGTATTTATAGCTACTGCCGCCGGTAATATTATGCAATTCAATGGAACGGATTGGAATGAATTGGACTCCCCTGTATCGGCTTCGATAAACCAGCTATGGGGTACCTCATCAGAAAATATCTATGCTGTTAGTTCAGAAGGTTCTGTACTTAATTTTGATGGGATCAGCTGGGAAATAGTTTCAGAAGAACACCCCCCGCTTTATGCTGTTTGGGGTATTTCGAATGGTGACATAGTTTATGCCACAGGTTCCGGCGGTACTATTATAAAATATGATGGATCCGAATGGAAAGAACAGCAGACTAACATAACGAATGGACTATACGGTATCTGGGGAAGTTCCGAAAATTCAGTTTACGCTGCAGGAACAGGTGGCACAATTGTATTTTTTAATGGTGAAAGCTGGAGGTTACAGAAACATTTCACACATGAAAACATTTCTGATATATGGGGATCCAGAGGTTCTGTTTTTATTGCAGGAGATTTTGGACTTATATCGGAACTTTAAAAACCTGTTATCTGAAACTGCATTACTAATCCTAATTTGGCTTAATGATCGCTGCCTCAGATGATACAACTGTAATCGCGATAAGGGCAATCATAATAAACAGATTGATAAACAGATTAATAGTATCAATCACAGATTCCATCTTGTACGTAGTCTGAATTTCATAGTATTCCGCGAGTTGTTTTGCGTTCTCCCGCAACGCGCCGGATTCCGCACCAAGCCTGAACCGGCTGATTGCCGTATTCGAAAAGACGCCCGTTTCCTCCATCGATTCCACAAGACCCGCTCCGTCTTTTAGCATCATTTTTATCGCTATTTCTTTTATCTGTTTCTCCATATAGGTGTTTCGGCACGCTTCAGCTGCTACACGGATCACATCAATATTCTGTCCCGATCCACTGTAAAGTGTATAAAATACACGTGCAAAAATCTCAATACTTGTTTTATGAAGCAGGTCTCCTATCACCGGAATTTTAATAATATACTGATCCAGTTTTAACTTGCCTTTGGGAGTTTTCACATACCATATGAATATTGATAGAGGCAAAACATGGGCAAGCACTAACATAATCCAGTTATCTTGCAACCAGTAGCTCATTTCAAGTGTGGCGGCCGTCATTGGCGGCAGTTGAATATCGAATTCCAGGAAGAGCTCTGCTGTGGCTGGAAAAATATATCCAACATAAAACAACACAGTTGCGATAACTGCCAATACAGTAATCGTTGGCATCAACAGAGAACGGCGAAGGTTTTTCTTGAATTCTGCATCCCGCTCCAGGAATTTAGCTGTACTTTCAAAGACCAGAGCCATATTACCAGATGTGGACGCCACACTAAGCATATATGCAGCAAACTTGCCAAAAACATCTTCATGCTTGCCATACACTTCGCTACCCTCTTTACCATCTTTGAGATCTTTCTGAATCTCTTTAATTACGTCTTTCATTTTCTTGTTCTGTGTATCTTCATATAACAGATCAAGAATCTCATCAAAAGAAAGTTGCTGACGCAGTAAATCTGCCGACAGACTTACAAATGTTACTATTTCGTTTGTTGGAACACCGCCTTTGAAATTGAACAGTTTTTTGTTGATGCGGTGCACTTTAAATCCAAGCTTGGTAAGTGCTTTTTCCAGCTCTTCTTTATTATAAGCCTCCTGTTCACCAACTATTTTCTTTTTACCTGGCCGTTGCGCTTTATACTCGTAGAGTTCTTTTTTCTCTAATGCCTGAACACTAATCCCATTTTTCTGAACAAGTTTATCTACCTTGCTTTTAGCTTCTTTTTTGGTACCGGCTTCAAATTCGGTTTTGATAGCTTTTCCGGCTTTTGAAGTAGCTTTTAAACGAAATTTTGGCATAACGCAGCATTTGGTTAACTAAATGAACGAGTTTATATCTGTGGTTATCGACAAGAGTATGAAGAAGCATAAATGGTACACTGCCGTAAGAGTATTAGTAATCCTGTAAATCTTCTGCGAACTTAGACCGAACCGTTTTGCACCAGATAAAATTGACTAGCAATTGCTATACCTGCCTGAAGTTTATGCCGGTCACAAGTTTATCTTTTCAGCTACAAAAACGTTTTTCACCTTTTAAAACTAAGTCTGTATTATTCCCTCACACTACGTAACTTTGATCTTTCAGATTATAAACCAACTACTCTACCTACATATGAGCTCGACTGATACATTGCAAACACTGAAATATTCTGAAGATGAAATCTCAGTAATCCTGAATAATCTATCCGAACAAAAACCGGGGGGCAAATACAATCTTATAGTGCTTGCCGGTAAAAACAAAAGTGCTAAAAAAGAGTTTATCAGGAAAGTTAAAAAACAGGTAGGAGATCAGTTTTCAGAGATCGACCTGCGGGATGTGATCAGCACTGTTGTGGAGGAGAGCAAGAATAAGATCGATCAGATGATCCAATCAACAGGAACCGGAAAATATGTGCTTTTACAAAACGGTGATCAACTTGGTGGAGTTTACACCGGGTACTCCTATTCCGTTCGCCGGTATGCAACTCCCCAGGAACGGTATCTTTTGAAGAAAATATCCGAAACGGAAAACACATTTTTTCTCGACCTTGATGATATAGACACCGTGAACAGTTTGATGAAACGACATGCTCAGGCACTCATTACATTTGAGTATCCCGGTACATTGCTGGGCAGGCTAAAACAGATCACGGTACACGGCCATACATTTGCAAGTAACCGCAAAGCGCTGACCTGAGCTGCCTGCCCCAATTCCACTACATTGTAACCTTGCTTTCCTGCCGTGGATCCAGATCGTATAAAGATGATACGGTGGCCTGAATTGTTTTATACCACTCATTGCCAAACGTATCGTTGATTTCATAAAAATCAGAGAAATCTGGTTTGCGAATCTTCATCTTCCATTCCTGATTTTTTGCCTTAAATACCGGATCTATGTGCAGTATCTGATGATAAAGCAACATCTTTTTCGTGTCATTATCCAGCATATCCCACAGCTCGCCGGAAACTTCAATCAGGTAATCATTGCCTGAATAATGCTTCACTTCCCGGCTGGATTTCATGCATTTTGCTGCCCGTTGTTTTGAAATATTTGGATAGACGAGAAGATATCCTATCTCGGCAGGGCCAAGTTCAATTTTATGCTGTTCTATTACTTCAGCTGCGATCTTTTCCATCTCGGGAGATTCCATCAGCTGTTTATCGGTTAGTTTAATATCCCCTTCGGGTTTCAAAAAATCAGTTTCTGGCATGTAATCTGCTCAACATTATTTTCGTGTTTTGTTTGGTGCCAAGATAAGAAAAATGACTCCAATTGTAAGATGGATTCCTTATGATTCAGATCGACTTTAGATCTGTAAATTGACCGGGTTAAATCGATTTACAGAACCATAATTCTGCATCTGAACTATTTTTTTCTATATTATTTTAATTAAGAAATATACCATCAACCATTTCCAGACCGGTTATTCACATGAAAAAAAGTATAATTGGAAGCCTGATTGGATTAGCAATTGTTATAGCGGCTGACACTCTTATCCGTGTGGTCATCACACTTTTTACAGAAGCCCCGATGAATCTTTTTCGATATGATATCTACCCAGGTTTTATATGGGGTCTTTTGATCAGCTTGCTGACATTTGTGACAAGTTATGCAGGTGCCGCATTTACGATAACCTATGCGGATCATAAAAAGAAAACCGCGCTTATTTCCTTCGCAATCTTATTAATAATCGTTCGATATGGTCAAATTCATTATGTAATGAATTTTGAACTTTTTCTTCCAATTCTATCGCTTATTCTCTCATTGATTGGTGTCTGGCTTGCATGGAAGTTTTTCTTTAAGAAAAAACCTGAAACAGTATCTCATAAAAAACATCATCAGCCCAAGCCGCCTAATCCCCAAAAACCTGATACTACTCTATCGTAGCATCAATTTTACTCAGGGGTGCTTTTCTCCAATGAGCAAGCTGAGCCGCAATCTCTCCCCTTACCCGTTCCATCAACCCAAAGGAATCCCCGGCCGAAAGTTGTGCGGTGGAAACGGGGGGCAGAATTTTCAATTTCACATACGCTTCTTTCGTGAATTGCCATGTTTTTTTGGGCAAGCATTCCTGGGTTCCATCTATTACAAGAGGCAGAATGGGCACTCCCTTTTCAATGGCAAGATCAAAAGCACCTAAAGAAAATCTCTTCAGTTTTCCATCCCGCGAACGGGTTCCCTCCGGAAAAAACATTACCGAACAGTTGTTTTCCAGATAAAAGCTGCATTGACTAAAAACACCAACTCGTTTGTTAGATGATTTTCGATCCACAGAAATATCCTGTGACCATCGCATCATCCAGCCTAACACAGGTATTTTAAAAAGTTCTTTTTTTGCCACCCATTTCATCTCCCAGGGAAGATTTGAGATCAATGGAATGTCGGCGTGGGACAAGTGGTTGCTTACGATAATATAAGGTGCTCTGTCATCAATATCCGTTTCCCCTTCAATGGATATATTCCAATATGGATTGATGCGGGAAATCGCCAGTCCCAGTTTTCTAAACAGTTTGCCGGTACGGTATCGGACAGGATCACGATCAAACAGCCGAACCAATGCCAGCACAGGCAGCCAGATCAATATCAATAAACCGATTCCCGCCCAGATTAGCACGGAAAAAACGTTTCGCCTCATATAAGATCAGAAATTTGGAATATAGCTCTTTACAATTCCCCAAATACCTTTAGCCGGTTTTAAGCTATTTTTGTTACGTTCCGCAGCTTTTTCGATAGCCGGGGGAATTGCTACTTTTTCAAGTTCGGCCATTTTCTTTTTGTGCGCTTCTTTCTTCGCAAGAACTTTCCGGCCAGGTTCCTTCTGCTTTTGGGAAGGTGATTTACCGTTATTTCTATTTTCCTGTCTCTTTTCAGTCTTTCGATCGTTTTTAGGAGAACGACTTTTAGACTGATCCTTGCTTTCCGTTCTATCGCCGGCAGTTTTTTTAGAAGATGCCGGGGTTTGTTTTTCTGATGCCAACTGGCCGTTTCTGCTTTTCTTACCGTCAGAACTTCTATGCTTTTCGCGGCCGGATGATTTTGAAGATTTTGACTGTCTTAAATCTTCCTGTCTGCCATCCTTTTTAGAATCTTCTCTGGTTGATTGCTTTTCGGCAGATGATTTTTTGCCTTGCCTGAAATCATCCTGCCATGAAAATTCGCTCTTTTCATTAAAATTAGAAGGTAAACGGATCGTTTTAATTGCATTTCCTTTAATTCGTTCAATCTGCGAAAATGTGCGGCTGTCTCGTTTACTTACAAATGTTACAGCAATCCCTTTTTTATCATAACGTCCGGTACGTCCAATTCTATGGACGTAATCGTCAGTATTATTAGGAACATCGTAATTTATGATCATCGACACCTCTTTTATATCAATCCCCCGCGCAAGCACATCTGTAGCTACTATTACAGGAACCTGGCCATTTTTAAATGCCTGAAGTGCTTTATTTCTTTCATCCTGGGTGCGATCTCCATGAATACTTGCAGCTTTTATTCCCTCACGCTTAAGCAGGCGCTGCAATTCATCGGTACCTTTTTTGGTTGACGTAAAAATGATGCAAGAATCCCATTTAATGTCATCGAAGATTTTTTTAACCAGATCAACTTTTTGCTTGCTGCGAAGAATGTATGCCCGCTGTTCTACAGACTGGACTGGTTTGGATCGATCAATCTCCACCAGGGCAGGATTCGTCATAATAGATCCTGCCAGATTTTGAATCTCTTTTGGCATGGTAGCGGAAAACAGCAACGTCTGTCGCTTTTTCGGCAGCCATGAAATAATGGTCTTCATGTCGGGTAAAAAACCCATATCGAGCATTCGGTCTGCTTCATCGAGAACAAAATATTCCAGGTTAGAAAAATCTGTGCCAAGAACCTTATTTTGATCAATCAGGCGGCCGGGCGTGGCAACAATAATATCAACACCTGCCTTTAAGGCTTTTGCCTGCTGCGAAAAATCACTTCCGCCAATAACAGTTGCTGATGTAATTCCCGCATGATAACCGATGGCGAAAATCTGCTCATCAATTTGTGACGCTAACTCGCGGGTCGGGCTAAGAATTAAGGCTTTAGTTCCTTTGCGGTCACTTTGCAAAACACGCTGCATTATCGGAATTACAAATGCGCCGGTTTTACCGGTTCCCGTTTGTGCAGTTGCAATAAGATCTCTTCCCTCTGCTACGATTGGTATGGCTTGTTCCTGTATCGGTGTAGGTTCTATGAATTGTAAATCTTTGAGGCCGGCGATAAGGTCGTCGGATAAATTAAATTCTGTAAACTTCAAATTGGTCCTTTTTTTTATATTTATTCATTAAGTAAAATTTCTTACTCCCAGTAACGAACAGAGCTATTGTCTGTTTCAATATTGTATAGTTATCAAGGATTGTAACTGCAGATTAGAGGCAACAGATTTCAACGTAAAGTAAAGAGTAACCATTTTTACAATATATGGTTTTTTCCATACAATTTTTTTAAACGAAAGAAATATAACAGCTGCTCTTTGGTTCACTCTTAAAAAGTGATACCTTTTCACCCATTATAACGTATAAAAAAACACTCTTAAAGCAACATTTTACTATGAAACGTATTTTATTCCCTGTGCTTACCGCACTTCTGATAATATTTGTAACCCTCGGCTGTGAAACTCCATCAGGTGATGGCGAAACATCCTCACTTAATTCGCAAATGGATTCCGTGAGCTACAGCCTTGGCTTTTTCTACGGACAAAGTTTGGCGTCAGAAGGGGTTGAATCTCTCGAAGACGATAAGTTTGTTGACGGCCTGAATCGGGCACTGAATCGCGAAGAATCTGAAATTGATGATGTTGCTATGCAATCCCTTATGCAACGCTACCAGCAAGAAATCACTGAAGGTGCCCAGGCACGCAGAGAACAGGAAGCATCTGCCAACATTGAAGCGGGCAATGAATTTCTTGAAGAAAATGCCCAGAACGATGATGTAATGGTTACTGAATCAGGATTACAGTACCGCGTAGTTGAAGAAGGAACCGGAGAGCAGCCAACCGCTGAGGATGAAGTGGAAGTTCATTACCGGGGCACACTGATTACCGGAGAAGAGTTTGATAGTTCTTACGAAAGAGGTGAGACTGCTACGTTTCCGCTGAACCAGGTTATTCCTGGCTGGACCGAAGGTGTTCAGTTGATGAGTGAAGGTGCCACCTATGAATTTTTTGTGCCTGCTGAACTTGGTTATGGTAACAATCCACCTCCGGGAAGCCCGATTCAGCCCGGCTCAGTACTGATTTTTGAAGTTGAGCTGATCGACGTTAAAAACGACTAAGTATTTTTTTAGATCAGATTTTATTCATCGCGCGGTAAGCAATTGCCGCGCGTTTTTTTTTGGGATAATTCATCATAATTATCCTGTTCAACAGTTAACACATCCATGGATACGCTCGCCATCACATTAAAAGTTCGCCGTAAAGCCTATGAACTTGGCTTTGATGCCTGCGGATTTTCCAGGGCTCAAAAACTTGACAAGGAAGCCCGCCGGTTAGAGCAATGGCTGAATGAAGGACGACAGGGTACAATGAACTGGATGGAAAATAACTTCGATAAAAGGATTGATCCTACCCTTCTTGTACCCGGTTCAAAAAGTGTGGTCAGTGTTCTGGCAAGTTATCGTTTCAAGGAAAACGAAATAGATGATCAGATAAACCCTGGGCCGAAAATTGCCAAATATGCCAGGGGCCGGGATTATCACAAAACCTTCAAATCCCGGTTAAAAAAGCTTTTTAAATATACTCAACAGGAAGCCGGAGACATCGACGGACGGATTTTTGTTGATTCAGCACCGGTTATGGATAAGGCCTGGGCACAACGCTCAGGCCTGGGTTGGATGGGCAAAAATGGAAATATGCTCAATAAAGAACTGGGATCATGGTTTTTAATCGGTGAAATGATCATTGATATCCCATTTGTGTATGATGCACCCGTATCTGATCACTGCGGCAGCTGTACACGATGCCTTGATGCCTGCCCCACTAATGCAATCTATGAACCTTACAAGATTGACAGTGAGCGTTGTATTTCATATTTGACGATAGAACTGAAAGATAAGATTCCCGCCGATCAGAAAAATGACCTGGGTGCATGGGCTTTTGGCTGTGATATTTGCCAGGATGTTTGCCCGTGGAACCGCAAGGCAGATTACAGCAGGATTGATGATTTTAAACCCCGGCCCCAGGTTTTGCGTCCACCTCAGATTCAAAA
>CAYOLE010000102.1:0-11101 GCA_964404705.1 uncultured Rhodohalobacter sp.
CTTAACCTTCCCCGTGCAGCCAGCCAATTACGCAAACCGCAAAATCACTTCAGGTCAAGGCTTTCCGTTTCAGGATCCTCAGCCTTAACTTTCCCCGTGCAGCCAGCCAAATACGCCTACCACAAAATCACTTCAGGTTAAGGTTTTCCGTTTCAGCATCCTCAGCCTTAACCTTCTCTCGTGCAGCCAGTCAGACACGTACCAACAAAAAACTATTTTAGGCTGAGGTTTGCCGTTTTACCCCCCACATCTACGCCTTAAACACCTGATTTTTATTTTGAGAGGCCTCTTTCATAGCGTTGCGTGTATCCACTATACAATCAGCCCATTTTGCCAGTTCGCGATAGTTTATCTCATCGTGGTTAGTAGCAATCACAACTGCATCGTAAGAGCTGACTGTTTCTTCATTCCAATCGACAGAGGTGCGTCCTGCGTAGTGCGGATATTCCCTGGACGGTCTCACAACGGGCACATATGGATCATAGTAAGAAACCTCTGCTCCCATCTCCTCATATAATTCCATCAGCTTGTAGGTGGGCGATTCTCTGTCGTCGTCCACATTGGGTTTGTAGGCAAGTCCAATCAACAGAACGTTACTACCATTGAGGGCTTTTTTGTTGTGATTAAGCGCTTCAAGTGTGCGCTGGATTACATAACGCGGCATATTGGTGTTAATCTCACCGGCCAGTTCTATAAAACGGGTAGGTTGCTCAACTTCTCTCGCTTTCCAGGTTAAGTAAAACGGGTCGATGGGAATGCAGTGTCCGCCGAGACCGGGGCCAGGTGTAAATTTCATAAACCCAAAAGGTTTTGTGCCGGCGGCATCCAGTACTTCATGCACATCAATACCCATCGCCTGATAAATCACTTTTAGTTCGTTTACCATGGCAATGTTTACAGAACGGAATATGTTTTCCGTCAACTTTACGGCTTCAGCTGTTTTGGTATCACTGACCGGTACGGTTTGTACAATTGCCGTATCATACATCGCGCAGGCGAGCGTCAGTGCGTCATGACCATGGCCACCCACCACTTTTGGAATTTTAGATGTGTTAAAGTCAGGATTTCCAGGATCTTCACGCTCAGGGCTGTAGGCAACAAAAAAATCTTCTCCCGCTTTCAGGCCACTTTCTTTTTCAAGTATCGGTATAATCAAATCTTCAGTCGTACCGGGATAAGTTGTGGATTCAAGAATCACAAGCTGGTCTTTTCTGAGATGCTTGCCTACAGTTTCTGTTGTTTTTTCAACAAAAGTCATATCTGGTTCGCGATGGTGATTGAGTGGTGTTGGAACACACATCAATAGTGCATCGGCCTCTTTCATTCTGTTGAAATCTGTTGTGGCATCGCAACGATCACTTTTCGAAAGAATTCCCATCATCTCTTCACCGAGATGTTTGATATATGGGGTCCCCGACTTGATGCAATCCACTTTCTTCTGATCCACGTCAAATCCAATGACCGGCATTTCTTTTTTATGAAACGTCCACATCAGCGGCAATCCAACATACCCTAAACCAATAATCCCAATTTTAAACGTTTTTTGATTGATCCGGTCCAACTGTTCCGATATACTCATTGAAAATATCCTATGTTAGTTAATTAAAATTCCAGCCATTGCCTTGATTTTTACGAGCCAAATATAACCCGATTATAGTCCATTTGGAAACCGGTTTTTTACCTGACGAGAGTTAAATTCAAAATTGATTTCAGGTGCATTTTCACCCTAAAGGAAAGCATGGTTTTTTTGTGAATTTATATCTGGAGTGAGATCACAAAAAAAGCGGGTCTCTCTTTCGAAAAACCCGCTATTGTTTTTAACCTAAATTATTTAACCAGTGTCATCGTTCGGGTAATCGAGCGACTGGAAGTTTGCAGCCGGTAAATATATACACCACTTGATAGCCCATCGGCAGTAAAATTTACCTGGTGCTGTCCTGAATTGTACTGTCCCTCTGCAAGAGTAGCTATTTCCTGCCCGAGCATATCATAAACCTTCAGCGATATGTGATCAGGATTATTAAGCTCAAAGGTTATATTTGTAGCCGGATTAAATGGATTTGGATAGTTTTGCTGAAGTGCAATGTGAACCGGCACTTCATCATTTTCAACGCTTGTCGCGAGAGGATCTTCGGCAGAATCACTTAGTATTATGTTGTCGATATATATTGTGATAGCCTCTTCAAGATCTACGGGATCGGCAAAATCGGGCATAACGGCTATAACCGGGTACTCACCTGCAGCATCAGGGTAATGGAAGGTCATGGTTTCCCATCCCTCGGTAATTGTCTGTTCTTCTATCGATTCGTGTTCAAAATCTTCGGTGTCTTCACTACCCTCAACTTTGAATCGCAAAGGACTAATACGTGGTTTCCACACCTGATAGTGTGTGTACTTCATATCATCCATTTGCAATGGTTCAAATACATTGCTCCAGAATCCGCCCCAGGGATTTCCCTCCGCCGCACGAGTAAATTGAAGCACATAATCACTGTCATTCACTTCATCGGGGTCGGGATTGGCGACTACCTCAAAAGCGTCATCATCCTCTATTTCACCATCCGTCATATTATTTATCGGTATCGTGGCTTCGGGATCTTCAAAATCCTCAATCACTATATAATTTTGCGCCATTACTTGTTGAAAAGATAAAGCGGCTGCTATAAATAAAAATAGTAGTAGCTTAGTTTTCATGGTATCTCCTGTTTTATTTGTTTTTGATTTATCTTCAATCGGTTTCGTTAAAGGAGTTTCCTTTAGGATACCGTTGGTTTTACTGCGTTACTTCAAACTCTGCCTGAATTGTTACGGCTTCAAAACAAAAATCAATAAGGTTCCGGGTTCCCGAACTGTTTATTATGTTGGTCCAACTATGTCAGTTCATTAGCTGTTAACCAGAACTCCACAATTTTTGTTTCACACAGGTCAAGATTAATCTTCTTAAAAAATTAAATTTGAAGCTATCTTATCTGTTTGTGTCTTTAACAGGAATAATATGGCAGCATTTCATACCCAGGGAAGGGGAATCCGTTAACATTTACCAATTTGGATTTTGCTGCAGCCTGCCATTGCTCAGGTCTATCTCGTTTGTGGGAATGGGAAAAAGTTCGTGTTTGCCAACAATAAAATCCTTGTCTAATGCCTGCATAACTTCAGCTGCCCTGCCTTGGCGTAATAAGTCGAACCATCGTTTCTGCTCCATAGCCAATTCAACCCGTCGCTCCTGCCAGATAGCATCCAGAAGATTTTGTCCGGAGGCGGTTACATCAGGCAGCAACTCCTCAATCATCACATTAACGGTAATCTCTTCATTGCTTTGATCATCACCCGCTTGCTGTATCCTGATGAATTCTACCGGTACTGTTTCATCCTCCGTTTGCTGATTAACTGCATTCAAAAATTCAGAACGGTTTGATACCGGTATACCATTAATTGCAGTAAAAACATCCATTACCTCAACTACGGGACGACCTCTCGAAAAACTATATTCGAATTCCCGGATTCCGGCTACATCGGCCGGGCCGCCATTATTTATAAATCTTGCAAACACACGAGAGTCGATCCCTTCGAGATCAAGTGAATTAACAACCAGGGGGGACATATTTTCAGGTATGATTCCAAGAGTATGCGTATTTCCCACTCGAGCCCGATTCCGAACCTGGTTCAAATAATCTCGTGCATTGGCTTCATTTCCTGTTCTGTAACTCGCTTCGGCCGCAATTAATAAAACATCTGAGTATCTGATTCTTCGAATATTTACGGGACTGTTGCCCCGGGCTCCCGCATGATCAGATGGAGCAAATGCTTTTTTGTTATAGCGCTCATCCACCATGGTTGTATTTTCAACAACTGTCAATCCTGATCCATCCGGAAGTTCTTCCCACGGATTTAAAATGGTTGCCTGCTGTCGCAAGTCGCCGGGTTCGTATGCAGTGTCCAGGTCACGCGATGGCCTGTTAAAGCCCCATCCCAAGTTTGGCTGACCCCGAACTCCCTGTACCTCACCGTACTGACTACCGGTACCACCCTCCTCACTATCAGTAGCCTGTACTTCAAAAATAGATTCAGAAGAGTTTTCCCCTTCCTCGGTAAAAATTTGAAAGTAATCCGGAAGCAACTCGTATTCTCCTGAATTAATTACGGCCGTTGCGTATTGCAGGGCGAGATCATAATCTTCCCGATATAAGTAAACCCTTGCAAGTAATGCATCAGCTGCGCCGCTTGTGGCCCTGCCTACATCCTGTGCTGCATATTCGGATTTAGCTGGCAATGCATCACCCGCATTTTCAAGATCGCTGATGATTTGTGTGTAGACTTCATCGGCTGATGCCCGCTCCTGTTCATATTCATCAGGTGACAGCGGTGATGTAATTAATGGTACTCCGCCATATCCCCTGACAAGGTTGAAATAATAATATGCTCTGAGAAAACGGTTTTCTGCTACGAGCCTATCTCTTAAAACTGTATTCATATCAATACCGGGAATATTCTGTATAGCGATGTTGGTTCTGTAAATTCCCTGGTAATTTCCCTCCCACCAGGTGTAAACATCACCGCTGCCGGCGTCGAAAGTGAAGTTTTCCAGTTCAAGAAGCTGTGCTGCATCAGTTGGCGTACTTCCTTTTGTGGCATCATCCGAGATTATATCTGTTAATCCTAAAAAAGAGAAAACATGAAGATTCCAGTCTCTTAATTTATTGTAACTGGCATTAGTGGCCTGAATGGCATCCTGCTCGTTTTGGAAAAAATTTTCGGTTGTTTGTTGTCCAAGCGGTGTTTTGTCAACAACATCACTGCACGAGGTAATGGTTAGTAAGGATAACACTATTGCGGCACCTGTCAGATTCAACAAAAGTCTGGAACAGTATGTATTTAACTTCTCCATATGAATTTTTCTTGATTTGATACGATATGAAATAATTGTTTCAATGAAAGCATATACTCGTTTCAAAATGAGGCACTTAACCCCATTGTTATAGTTCTCGCAAACGGATAAAATGCGTCATCAATACCAGCGGCAATTACAGATCCGCTCGTAACTTCGGGTGTATATCCGTCATACTTCGTAAGTGTGAACAGGTTATTGGCATTTGCGTAAACGCGTAGATTACGCATGCCCAGCCGGGTTATTAAGTTGGGGTTAAGCGTATAGCCAAATGTCAGGCTTTGCAATTTTAAAAAGCTTCCATCTTCAATAAAAAAATCTGAAACATTGTAGTTATGCCCCCCGTCTGTGATTCTTGGGTAATCATTTGTTGTGCCTTCACCGGTCCATCGTTTTAAAGCTGATTCTTCAAAATTAGGCGTTCCAAAACGTGCTTGTTTCTTTGCGTTATAAATTTGATTCCCATACTGTCCGTTAAAGGCTGCACTAAAATCGAAACCCAGGTAACCCAATTCAAAATTAAACGATAAAAGGTAATCAGGAATTGGGGAGCCAATAAATGTCCGGTCGTCTGTCGTAATCTGGCCATCGCCGTTTATATCCATAAAGCGAATATCTCCCGGCTGTTCATTTCCCATTAGCGGCCCTGCATCCACTTCCGCCTGATTTTGAAAAATTCCATCTACTTTATATCCATAAAATGAACCAATCGGTTCTCCTACCACGGTTCGGGTAGCAAGCATACCCCCTACCCCTACACCACCCCCAAAAATATCTTCATTACCGCGACCCAGCGAGAGTACTTCATTGTTAATTGTTGTAGCGTTTACACCAAAACTGTATAAAAAATCACCCCGGGTATCTTGCCAGTTCAGTGTAAGTTCAAGCCCATGGTTCTTAACTTCTGCTGCATTCACAAATGGAGATTCCGCGGCTCCTACATAACCTGGAATCGGTACCCGGACAAGAATACCATCTGTAACACGGTCATAGAATTCAACTTCACTTCTTAACCGGCTGTCGAACAAATCTAATTCTAAACCTATATTTAATTGAGTGGTTTCTTCCCATCGGATTTGAGGATTGGCAAGATTAATGGGCAGTGCTCCAAAATTCAGGCTTTCACCCACTCCGAATACCGCATTGAGATTTCCTGCAACTGTGGCCACTCCCGGATAAAAATCTATTTTATCATTGCCGGTAATTCCCCAGCTCCCCCGTATCTTAAGTTGAGTCAGCCAGTCTTCCTGTGGCATGAACGGTTCATCAGAAATAATCCAACCCAGTGCAAATGAGGGGAACCAGCCGTATCGGTTTTCCTCACCAAATCGTGATGAGCCATCACGGCGAATTGTGGCGGTAACCAGGTATCTCTCTAATAAATTGTAATTCATCCGTCCAAGAAAGGATTCCATTCCCCATGCACCGGCAGAGTTGGTATTTGTTACCCCTTCGCTGTCATCCCCGGCATTAAGAAACCAGAGAGATGGATCATTGCCCACAATGCCTATCCGCCCCCCACCGATGTTTTCAGTATTAAATTCTTCAATGGTATAGCCCATTAACAGATCAAATCGATGATCCTGATACTGTTGCTGATACTGAAGTGTGTTTTCCCAAAGCACATTTGTGGTAAAATTATTGAAGACATTTAATGATGTTTGCTCGCTTGCCTGGATGGGTGAAACAAAATAAACCGGAGAGAAACTTCTGCCTTCCACCCTATTGGCATCCAGCCCGAAATTACTTCTGAATTGAAAATATTCAAGGAAGTAATAATTGAGAAACACATTACCCATCAATCGGTTACGTGAGTTCTCATTATTACTTTCATACTCCAGTTGGGCCACAGGGTTGCCAACTGAAGCACGCGCATCGGTTGGTGAAAAATCGCCATCTTCGGTAAATGGAGGAATTGTAGGATCGGCCCTGTATGCATTTCCCACCACATTCGGTGCATTCTGATACGATTCAAAAACCATGGCCAGATTGTGGCCTATCTGGAAGTCATCGTTGATATAATATTCATTATTTAAGCGCAGAGAATATCTGTCAAGATAATTTTCCCTTATAATACCATCCTGTGATGAAAAACTGCCACTGATATTATAGGACGTCGATGCAGTTCCGCCCGATGCTGAAATATTAAGGTTTTGAATGGGGGCGGTTCTGAAAATTTCACTCTGCCAGTCGGTACCCTCCCCAAACTGATCGGGATCATTAAAGGGAGGCGCATTACCCTCATTCATCGCTGCTTCATTAGCAAGCATTGCATAATCACGGGCATTCGTTACAGGTACTGTTCTTGCTACATTCTGAAATCCTCTGTAATAATTAATATTAAACTCTGGCGATCTTTCAAGTACAGATTGATTGGTGGTGATTAGAATTACCCCGTTTGCACCGCGGGCGCCGTAAATGGCAGTTGCCGAGGCATCTTTGAGAATATCAACTGATTCGATATCATTAGGATTAAGATAGTTTATATTATCTGTGGTCATTCCGTCAACAACGAAGAGTGGGGATGCATCACCTAAGGTTCCTACTCCGCGAATTCGTATAACCGATCCTGCCCCTGGTGCACCGGACGCCGGTGTTACCTGTACACCAGATGCAACACCCTGCAGCGCCTGGTCGACCGATTGTGTGGCTATGCGGTTAATTCTCTCCCCTCTGATTCTTGAAACCGATCCTGTAACATCCCGCCTTCTCTGGGTTCCATATCCCACCACTACCAAATCTTCACCAACAAGTTCAATTTCAGAAAGGCTAACGTTAATTTCAGATCTTCCATCAATATTTACCTCAAGGGTTTGATAGCCAATGTATGAGAAAACAAGAACCTGATCCGGCGATGGAACATTAAGTTGAAAACGCCCCTCAGGTCCCGTGGACGTACCGATATTCGTACCTTCAATTATAATATTGACACCGGGTAACGGTTCTTCGGTAACTTCATCTGTAACTGTGCCGCTAACCTGATGCTGCGTTTTACCATCAATTGCAGTTCCCAATGAAAAAACTAAGATTGTTGCAAAATTAATGAGAATATTTCTGCTTTTTATCCAGTTAATCATCCTTTTTCCCTTGTCTCTTCTTGTAATATAATTTATGAATATTAAAAGACTGGCAATTTTCATTGCCGTTCAACTCAGGCAAGAAAAATGCAAATCACTTTGTTTGCATTAATTTCTAAATGTTTTCTATTATAAAAAAATTGGTCTCTTGCCTTTCATTACTATACTATCTTACATGCAATTATGAGAATTTCAAAACTATATTTCCATAAATTTTAAAAATTGATACTTGTACAATAAAAGAACAATATCTTTGCAGAAGACTTCATCCAGCTAATTTTCATTCTTATCGATTTTTTTAAAACAAAAATAGATCATGAGACATCTGTTTCCTGAATGCAGAAGTTTGAAAATCTCTACATTCCTTACAGATCAGTTCCGGGTAAAACGCTATGGTTTGCTGACCGATAGTTAGATAAGCTCAATAATCTCTCAGACAACTTTCGGGTTTTGGCAGAAATAGACATGAGTCAGACCATTTTTAATTGTATTTTGATGAAGCTTAACCATCCCGATAAAATGTATAAAAAGAGAGTCTGAACCTTTCAGTACAGATATCCCAAATTATGAGACTTATGGATCACTCAAATAGATTATACCCCTGCCTGTTAATTATATTTTTTTTACTGGGCGGTCTTGCAGCAATCAACTCCTGCAATACCTCATCCGTTCAGGATGATCCCATCACGGAAAATGGCCCGGACGATGACGACGAAACCGGAGAACTTACAGATGAGGAACTTCTTGACATTGTGCAGGAAGCCACATTCCAGTATTTCTGGGATGGAGCTGAACCCAATTCAGGAATGGCTCGTGAAAGATATCATTTAGACGGACAGGATGAAGACAGAAATATAGTAACATCCGGCGGATCTGGTTTTGGGTTGATGGCGATTATTGTAGGGGCCGAACGAGACTTCATCACCCGGCAGGAAGCTGTTGACCGGTTTGATCAGATTATTGGATTTTTGGAAGGAGCAGATCGCTTTAACGGTTTATGGGCACACTGGATGTACGGTGATTCCGGTGACGCAAGAGCATTTAGTCCACAGGACGATGGGGCCGATATTGTTGAAACAGCGTTTCTTGTCCAGGGCCTCTTAACAGTAAAAGAATATCTGAAAGACGGTTCAGAACAGGAAAAGGAAATAGCTGACCGAATCGAGGCCCTTTGGCAACAGGTGGAATGGAATTGGCATACAAAAGAGGGTGAAGAAAATGTACTTTACTGGCATTGGTCGCCCAATCACGGGTGGGCGATGAACCATCCTGTACGCGGGTATGATGAAGCAATGATTGTATACATTCTCGCAGCAGCTTCACCTACATATTCAATAGATCCTGAGGTGTATCATGAAGGATGGGCCAGAGACGGAAACATTGTAAAGGAAGATCATGAAACTTATGGATACTCATTACCCTTAAAACATAATGGTGCTGAAGAATATGGCGGGCCTTTATTCTGGGCTCATTATTCTTTTCTGGGGCTCGATCCAAGAAATCTCGAAGACCAATATGCCAGCTACTGGGAAAACAACAGAAACCATACGTTGATCCAATATGAATATGCTATCGAAAATCCGAAGGGATATGAAGGGTATGGTGAGGATTTGTGGGGGTTGACCGCAAGCTATTCAATTGACGGTTACGCTGGTCACAGGCCTCAAGATGTCGATTATGGAGTTATAACGCCAACCGCTGCTCTATCTTCCATACCATATACTCCTGAAGAATCCATGAAAGTGATCAGAAATCTGTACGAAAACTATTACGACGAAACCTTCGGCCCGTATGGATTCTATGATGCTTTGAGCCTCGAACATAATTGGTTTCCTCAGCGATATCTTGCAATCGACCAGGGACCTATAATTGTGATGATTGAAAATCACAGAACCGGTTTACTTTGGGATTTATTTATGAGCAATGAGGATATAAAAAATGGCTTGGATAAACTCGAATTTAACTATTAAAAAAATCAGGACCAGATTACCTTAATTTTCAACAAATCAATTCATTGCTGTCCATAATGTTTTTAGGTTAAAGGTTCAACGGTCCTGATTCTTGATCCTCCGTCTTCGGACGTTCCTTAATTTAGAGGTCCTGTTCCCCGATCCTTTGTTCCAGCCTCACTCCACCAGTTCCGGTTTTTCTTTTTCCAATCGTTCAAAAACAGCTTTAACGGATTGAGAGTGATCTCTGGGAAGAATCAAAATGGCATCATCTTTTTCAATAACTACCATGTTTTCAAGACCTATAATTTCAACGTGTTTCTGGCTGAACACCAAATTTGAGCCTTGTACTACAGAACTTTTATCATGAGCCGAGAAATAATCGTACAGTGATTCATACGATCCAAGATCTGACCATTCAAAATCTGACGGAATAACCTTTATATTTTCTGAATTCTCCATCACTGCAAAATCAATACTCTCTGATGGTATTTTAAGAGATTCTTTAACTGGAAGGATACCATTGATTTTTTTTTCAAATGCTTCCCTGGCAGAATCAGCAATTTCTGGTCTGTATTTTTGAAGTTCTTCCAGGTAAACGCCTGCTTTCATGCAGAAAATACCACTATTCCATAAAAAGCGGCCTTCGTCCACATATTTTTGGGCGGTTTCAAAATCAGGTTTTTCTTTAAATGACAAAACAGATTCATCTTCATATTCAATATATCCATAGCCTGTTTCAGGCCGTGATGGTTTCAAACCAAAAGTAACCAAAGAATCGTTTGCAGCCAGCTCAAAAGCTCTATCCACAGAAACTTTATACTTATCCTGATCATTTATGATATGATCTGCGGGAGTTACAAGCATCAGGTCATCTTCGTTGCATGCAAGCGCTCCAAATGCAACGGCCGCGGCCGTATTTCTTGCTACTGATTCTATCACCCATTCATCAGCCGAAACTCCAATCTCTTCCAGATTTTGAGAAGACAGGTCCGCATTTCCTTCATTGCAGACCACAATCAAACCATTGGTTATCGGAACATTTCGTTGTGCTGTAAGCTGAAACAGGGTTCTGTTTCCAAATAAAGGAACATACTGTTTTGGCCGGGACTTTTTTGAAAGCGGCCAGAGCCTGCTGCCCACACCACCTGACAAAAGTATATTTACGCGTCTCATAGTGCTGATTTTTT
>CAYOLE010000103.1:0-11066 GCA_964404705.1 uncultured Rhodohalobacter sp.
TGCGGTATGTCCGCGGATGCATCTCCGGTCATCAGGTAGGTGTCGAACCATCGTAGCATTCTGTGGGAGTAATCAAGACGGGATGATGCACGGGAATTTCCGTGCCCCTCCCCCGGGTACCATACCAGGCGCACGGGAACATCAGGCTTGCGAACTTTCAAATGACGGTAAAGCTCCAGTGACTGACCCGGATGTACACGCGTATCTTCAGCGCCATGCATAATCAGGATTGGTGTTTCAGCACGATCGACCCAATAAATCGGGCTGCGTTGCAGGTAGTCCATCCATTTTTCGTCCGATTCCCACATCCGCTCGCGGGTGTGAACGTAGTAGAGCTCATCAGGAATATCGCTGGTTCCCCACTTGGAAATATTATTGCTGATTCCCACAAACATTACAGAGGCCGCAAACCGGTCGGAATAGTAGGTGCTCATCCATGCGGAAGCATATCCGCCATAGGAACCGCCGGTTACACCAATTCTGTCGGGATCCGCAGTACCCTGCTCTATCAGATAGTCTACACCATCCACAATATCATCAAACTCTTTGCCTGCAAGATCGGCCTGACTGCTGAATGCAAACTCAATACCACGTCCTGTGCTGCCACGATAATTTGGATAGAAGACCCCATAACCTTTGGCAGCGGCCATTTGCCCGGGAATCTGGTAGCCTGTTAACCAGCCGTTGCTGTAGTGTGCCTCTGGTCCGCCGTGAACCATTGTTATGACAGGAATGCGATCTCCTTCGTTATAATCAAGTGGATAGATCATGATGCCATCGATATCGAATTCCCCATCACGGGCTGTATAGGTTATAACTTCCTGCCTGCCCAGATCAACATCATCGAGCCATTCATTATGAGTGGTCATTTTTTCAGGTTGTGCGTTTTGGCCGTTTTTTATCAAAAACAGTTCAGCAGGATGCTGAGGACTGCTGGCTGTAAATGAAATCACTCCGTTGCCGGATCTCGAAAATGAGCCGATAGAATGTTCATCCGATCGAAAAATGGTTTGTTTCCCGGAGCCATTTGGGCGGATGGAACCCATAACTGACGCGGTACTTTCACTCGCATAAAAATGAATCTCATTATTGGAGGTCCACTTAATCTGCTCATATTTACCTTTAAAATCCTCGTCAATAATTTCGGGAGTTCCACCATCAGCAGAAACGATCAGAATACGTCCGTCTGTTGGGTCGTTAATGTTTGATGCGGCACGAAGGGCTATGCGTTGTCCGTCGGGGCTCCATTCAATCTGGCCCAGTTTCCCCTCGTTGTTAATTTCGGCGGCTATTTCCCGTGAACTGTAGTCTGCAACAAATACCTGTTGTGCCATGAAAGAATCGTCCACACCGGGAGTTGGCGCTGCTGAAAGCGCAATTTTAGAACCATCGGGGCTCCATTCCATATGGTAGACCGTTCCATCCAGCTGGATTTTGTGAGGCTCATGATCCTCATGAGAAACATTTGTGATATATGCCGGACGCTGGGGACGGTTTTCCTCATAAACCTCGGCTTGGTACGGGAGTGGCGACTTTGAGCTATCGGCCTTTTCAAATGAAGAAAACACGATATGATTTCCATCCCGGTGCCAGTCGTAATCAGAGATATTTCGTTCGTATTCAAAGGTCTTTACCGCTTCGCCGCCGTCAAGTGGCAGTTCATATAGCGCTCTTGTTTCATCGCCGTCTCTTGTAGTCAAAAAAGTGATACTATTGTGGCCGGGCCGGAATTGGATGCTGCCAATATCACCGTTTGTTATATAGGGTCTGGAACTGCCGTTTTCTGTATTCAACACATGGAGCTCTGATCGTGACGAAACATTTTCTTCGTACGGATCAGCCGGAACGCTAACAGTATATGCTACATACTGTCCATCATCAGATAGTATTGAACTGTTTACCTCCTCCATTTTTGCAACATGGTCGGGCGTTACTCCCTGTGCAAGCAAAACCGGCAGAGATGTATTCAACAGAAGAAATAACATGCTGCAAGCTATAGCACATCGAAAAAGTAAAGTACTCGATACGTAGCGATCCATAAAGAACTTGATTGAATTATAATTTTAAAGTTGAGTGAATATAGTTAAAAAAAATCACGAGGGTAACAGTTCAGGTAGTAGTAGAGCCACAATCAGGCAAAACGAAAATAGACTCCGTGCCCACTTCTCCTTTGGATTCTTTATTTTCCTGAGAAAAATAAATTCAAGTCATCCAACTTATGAAAAGAAGATTTCCGTTCTACATCCTGGTTGTTGTTTTTGCTTCCTGCCAGACTGCAGAAGTAGCGGTAAAAAATGCCGACAATTCGTTGAATTCTACATTATGGATACAGACGGCTGCGGAGTACGAGGCGCTGAGCTACCAGGCCTACAACACCTCCTGCCGACTGCTGGAAACTGCCCTTGAAGATTCCTCGTGGACGGCCTCGCTTGAACAACGGGAGAATTATTCCGATCTCCCGCCGGCTATTATTCTCGACCTGGACGAAACGGCCATTGATAACTCTTTTTATGAAGCACGGGGAATTATCGACAACACCAACTTCGACCCCGAAACGTGGAACGAATGGGTACGTGAGATGGAAGCGGATGCTATAAAAGGTGCTGTGGAACTGACAACCCGGGCGGATGAGCTGGGAATTGCGATTTTCTATATCACCAACAGGGATGCAGACGTGCAGGAAGCCACTGAACAAAACCTAAAGAATCTTGGCTTTCCGGTTGCGGAAGGTTCTGTGATGAGCAACGGGGGGCAACCCGAATGGACCTCGGCAAAAACTCAAAGGAGGAGTGTTGTGGCGGCTGATCACCGTGTACTGATGTTGTTTGGCGATGATCTGAACGACTTTTTGCCTGCCCGCAATATTTCAATTGAAGAGCGAAAAGAAAGGACAGAGGAGCATAAAAATCGGTGGGGAGTTCAGTGGTTTATTCTGCCCAATCCGAATTACGGAAGCTGGGAACGTGCTCTTTACACCGGTGACGAAGAAACAGAAGAGGAACGCCAGCAAACACGCCTGAACCGCCTTGAGACAAAAAGAGAGTAGGTTCTCATCTGTTAACATTCGCGTAACTCTTTTTTTACACAACTTGATTAAATTAATATCTGATTAATCTAAACACACAAACTGTTCTATGTCTGACCCATCAATAAGCCGCCGAAACTTTCTGAAAACCGGAGCTCTTTCAACGTTTGCACTGGGTGGTGGATTTCTGGGCCACTCCTATGAAAAGAAAAAGTTCAGGAGCAGTCCAGGGGATGCCAAAAATGTAATCTTTCTGGTGGTGGATGGAATGAGTGCCGGAACACTTACTCTTGCTGATCTGGTAAAACAAGACCAATACGGTGAGAAAACAAACTGGATGAAATTATATGAATCGGACCGGGAATATCATCGCGGTTTAATGGATATGGCATCGCTCAATTCTACGATAACTGGCTCAGCTTCTGCCGCATCATCCTGGGGCAGCGGACACAGAATAAATAACGGTGCCGTGAACTGGGGGCCAAATGATGAACAGTACAAAACCATTTGTGAAATTTTCAGAGATGCGGGCAAGGGAACAGGGCTGGTAACAACAGCACGTATTACACATGCAACCCCTTCAGGCTTTGGAATCAATATGCCATCGAGAGATATGGAGGACGAAATCGCTATGCAATACTCAGAAAGAACCTACGATGTGTTGATGGGTGGCGGAGACCGGCATTTTAGACCCGACAGACGATCGGATGGTGAAGATCTTTATTCTGTATTTGAAGGAAATGGTTACACTGTAGTTAAAACCAAACCGGAACTGAACAGGGCCACCAGAAACAGCAAATTGCTGGGTATCTTTTATGATTCACATCTGCCATACATGGTGGATTACAATACGCTTTCGGAGTTGCAGGAAGATGTACCTACACTTGCAGAAATGACCACAGCTGCATTGGAGCGATTAGAGCAAAATGAAAATGGATTTATTCTCCAGGTGGAAGGTGGCAGAGTAGATCATGCAGCTCACGGTAACGATCCGGCGGGATTAATTTATGACCAAATTGCTTTTGACGATGCAATCAAAACTGTAATGGATTTTACCGACGGCAGAGATGATACGCTCGTGATTTTAACAACCGATCACGGAAATGCTAACCCTGGTTTGAGCGGCCTTGGCAGCGGTTACGGTGATTCTCCGGACATGATGGCGACATTGTACGATTATAAACACAGTTTTGAGTGGATGTATGATGAACTGGGATATCATTGGTCTGATGATTCTCTGGAGGGAGTTACAGTGAAAAAAATTAAGGATCTATTTGAATACGCCACCAATACTCAGATATCAAATGAGGAAGCAATTATGATTAAACGCTCATTTCAGGGTTCTTACAGAGCGCCATTCAATAACCGGCAGGGGCCGGCCGGAGTTATATCGGGGGTATTGGCCAACTACAACGGCATCAACTTCATCAGCACCAGCCACACTGCAGACTACGTTGAAATTGCCGCCTGGGGACCGGGAAGTGACAGGATACCCACCTTCGTTCGCAATACAGCTCTGTTCGATTTGATGGTGGAAATGGCAGATGTGAGAGCGTATGCAGAAGGCTGATTATTAACCAAAAAAATTTAAAAAATGTTTCTTTACCTTTGATTTTGCTCATCTTATGACAAAAGGTCTATAGCTTAATAAGAGGTTTTTGCCAGATGAGAAAAGTGGTTCTCAGGTTCAAAACTGAATGTAAAGAAACCTGATAACATGTAACGCTACTTACCCGACCCTACCCCTCAGCAACTTTCTCGCGGGCATTACGCATGAAGCGGGTCAGCTCGGAGACGCCAAGATAGCCGCGGCGGCTGTCAATAACATTTCCTTCGGAATCCATAATTACAGTAAAGGGAAATGCAGTTAAACCCAAACGATTTGCAAATTCCTGTTCTGTGATTTCTTCGCCCAAAAATGTAATCAAATCATCAGAATTGCCGTTAATTTTCACGGGGTGAAAATCCCGATCGATTACAGATCTTGTGGACGGGGCCGGATAAACCTCTCTATTCATCGCGCGGCAAAACTGACACCCAACCTCGTAAATATCGATGATTACAAGCCGGTTATCTACTTCTGCTTTGGCCAATGCCTCCTCTATGGTTAGCCAGCCGGGGGCGTTTTCAATATCTTTCGGAGTAACTTCCCTGAAAGCGAAATAGAGAAATACTCCCAAAAAAGCAGCTATAAAAAAGGTGATGATCAGCGATCGTTTCATAACCTGAAGTTCGATTTAAGATAAAGATCCATTTTCGTGATATTTAAACGTGTTAAAATACGAATTTATTTGCCCCAAATGCGATCCCAAAAAAGAGTTATAACTCGTGAGCGGGCATCAAAAGATGGCAGGTGCTGATCGAATGTATAGGCATTTTTATCTTCATCCAGAACCAGTACATTTTTCCATACGTAGTCACCATTTTCAGTCAGCCACAGATCATCCCGTCCAAATCGAAGATCATATAAAATGATTTTTCCCTCATCTGTTTCTTCGACGGTATAAAAGCCACGTGAAAACCACATGAGCGCTTCGTAAGCCCTGTCTCCCGTAAAAGGTTTAATAAGGTGCGAATTACGAGGAATGGCTGAGAATTTCAGATCGGTTGATTCATCAAAAATGGAATATACAGATTGATAAATCGTATCCTGTTTTACTATGTAGCCACTCCACAGAAAAGTGGTAGGACCGTTAGGCGATGTTTTAGCCTTTTCAAAATATCCATATTGATTTTGGAACGACTCTTTGAATACACTGTCAACGTGCGATTTAATTCCTACTCCCCAAAGCATGTAAAGTGCTGCAATTGTGATTCCCGCTTGGTTGAGATAGCTGCCTGCGTTTGAAGAATGCCGAAGTACCAAAGCAGAAATTAGTCCGATCAACAGTGGTAAAGTGAAAAGCGGATCGATTATAAATATTGAGTCGGTTGTGTAAGGGTGGTTGTTAATGGGCTGTAAAATTTGCGTTCCATAGGTAGTGGGCAGATCAATCAAAATATGGGTAAAGAAAACCCAAAAGGAGAGATATGCCCAGCGCTTCCAACCAATCTCAAATTGAGGATGGCATTTATCAATGAGCCAGCCAAATACAGGGGGTGCAGCAATAGCAAAAAAGACAGAGTGGGTGATATTTCTGTGATAGTATAGCTGACTTACTGAATCCACAAAAAGATTTATTAGAACATCCAGGTCGGGTACCACACCTAAAGCTGCTCCCCATGCAGCCGCTTGATACCCTGCTTTTTTACCTAACAATGCCTCTCCAACCGCCGCACCAAGTGTAGCCTGAGTAATAGAGTCCATAAATTTTTATTAACTATTTACAAAGTCGTCAGAACCGTTTGTGAAAAATATGCGTTGTAGCCAAACTATGAATTTTCAATTTATGACGTCGTTTTAAAAGCTTTAACACAGAATGGATATAACTGTGTCGATAAACAGAGTATCTTATTAGCTAAATGATACAGCAAATTATATGATGAAAATAAGACCATTTATACTTACAATTTGTGTTGCTTTTTTGTTCGCTGCCTGTTCAGGAGAGGGTGAAAATATCAATTCTGGACAAAACGGTGTGATTCCATCTGTAGAGGCAGTGCAAGCTCAGTTCGGTTCTTTACCCCTTGAAGAGAGATTAAGCGGGGTTGTGCGGGCACAAAAACAGGTAGATATTTATTCCAGAATATCAGCCCCGATCACAGAGGTTTATAAACAAGACGGGGAAGAAGTAGAGCAAGGCGAACCTCTGATTCAGCTTAGTGACAGAGAATACAGGGAGCGTGCCAGACAAGCTGAGGCCGATCTGAAAATTAATAAGGCCCGTGTGAAGCAGGCTGAAGCATCTTTAAACGAAACAAAATCGCAGCTAAGACGACAGGAGATTCTGTCTGAGCGTGAACTCAGCAGTGAATATGAACTGGAAAGCCTGCAGGCGGAAATGCAGTCTGCCGAGGCGAATTACGAACTGGCACTTGCCCAGGTAGAACAGGCCGAATCCACTCTTGAAGAACAGCGTGAGCTGCTTGGCCAAACGGTGATTCGTTCCCCGATCACGGGAACCGTTGGCCAGCGAAACGCAGAACCCGGTATGCAGGCAGGTACAGGCGACAGGCTTTTTACTGTGGGGGATTTGAATGATGCCCGTATTTCGATTAACCTTACAGAGCGAATGCTCGGGTATATTGAAGTGGGTCAGAGGACAGTAATTAGATCGGAAAATTTGGAAGACCGGGCTTTGGAAGGTACAATATCCAGAATTTCTCCATTTCTCGGGGTTGGCAGCTTTAGCACAGAAGCCGAAATAGATATTGAGAATACCCGCGACTTGTTAATGCCGGGAATGTTTGTAACAGTAGACGTAATGTACGGAGAGAGCGAACAGGCCACCATCATTCCCCTCAGCTCCATTTACCGCCACCCCAGAACAGGAGAAACCGGCGTATATGTAGCACAGGATTTTGGAGCAGAAGCCGAACCAATCGAACAGGTTGACAGCGAAAATCCACCGCCATTAAGTGAGCCAACAACGGTAGAGTTTGTCAGTATTGATGTGGTCGCTAAAGGACGCGAATCTGCCGGAGTTGTTGGGATTAACAGCGGAGATTGGGTTGTAACCGTAGGTCAGAATCTTTTGATAAATAACGAAGCGGGGACGGCAAGAATTCGCGCTACATCATGGAACAGGATTATGGATATTCAAAACCTAAAACCGCGCGACCTGCTCCGGGAGATTATGAATGAAGGTGTTGCAGGGCGGTCATCCGAAAATTCAGCAGAACAGTCGTAGGAGATAACTATGGGATTAACAAATACTTCTGTTAAACGTCCCATCGCTACGGCGATGGTTTACCTGATAGTTATTGTACTTGGTATTACAGGATTCCGGTTTTTGCCGGTAGATCTGCTTCCGCCAATTGAATATCCGCGATTGTTTGTATCGGTGGATTATCCAAATGTTGGACCTGAGGAGATTGAAACCATCATCACGGATCAGCTCGAAAATGCGCTGGCCGGCGTATCAAACCTGGATGAAATCACATCAGATTCGCAGGAAGGCCAAAGCCGGGTAAGCCTGAATTTCTCCAGGAATACCAACCTGGATGAAGCGGCAAATGATGTTCGCGCCGCACTGGATCGTGTCCGGCGCAGTTTGCCCGAAGAAGCGGATCCCCCCAGGGTGCGAAAGTTCGACCCCAACGATTCTCCGATTGTAATTTTAGGGGCGCAATCTACACGGCAACTGGATGAGCTGACGCGAATTCTTGAAAACGACATCTCCAAACGGCTTGAACAAATACCCGGCGTGGGATCCATTGACGTGTGGGGCGGAATCGACCGGCAAATTCGGGTAAGCCTGAAACGTGATCGCCTGAATGCAAGCGGCTTAACCGCGCAGGATGTTCAAAACGCACTTATCGCCGAAAATAACACATCACCAGGCGGTAATGTAAAAGAAGGGTTTAGTGAACTCTACGTTAGAACACTTGGTGAATTCACGGAGGTAAATCAGATTGCGGAAACTATTATTACCTCGGTGGATGGCAGGCCGATACGAGTACGTGATGTGGCCACAGTTGAGGACGATTTTGAAGATGTGGGCCGGGTTGTAAGTATTAATGATCAACCTATGATTCGTATGGGCCTGCGAAAACAGTCTGGCGCCAACACGGTTGAAGTTTCCCGTGGTATCCAGCGAGAGGTGGAACGCATCAACTCCGAACGCGATGATGTTAACCTGATGGTGGTAATCGATCAGAGTGATTTTATTCAGAATTCGATCGATAATGTCCAGCAGTCGGCTATCTGGGGAGCCATTCTTGCCATCTTTATTCTCTATCTGTTTCTCAGGAATGGTTCAACAACATTTATAATCTCTCTGGCCATACCGGTTTCCATAATTGCAACGTTTGGGCTTCTCTATTTTTCAGGACTCACCTTAAATCAGATGAGTTTTGGAGGGCTGGCTCTTGGCGTGGGTCTCATTGTTGATAACGCCATTGTTGTTCTTGAAAACATCGTGCGCCAGCGATCTAATGGTAAATCTCTGCAAGAGAGTGCACTTGTTGGAACCAGTGAGGTATCCGGGGCGATTGTCGCATCAACCTTAACAACATCCGTTATTTTTCTTCCGGTAGTATTTATGCAAACTATTACCGGTACCCTCTTTCAGCAACTCGCACTTGTTGTAGTATTTGCCCTTGTCTGTTCTTTGTTTGTTGCGCTTACGCTCGTACCCATGCTGGCAAGCAAATTTATGACAATTAAAACCAACGAGCAGACGACCGAGAAAGACAAGGGCCGGTTTCAGAGAATGTTCGAACAGGTTGAGGACCGATACAGCAACCTGTTGCGGACGGCTATCCACCGTAAGTATGTTGTTTTTGGTATTACGGTTGTGCTGCTTGGAGGCGCAATGTATGGCGGGGGATTTATTTCAACTGAGCTTGCTCCGCAAACCGAGGCCGATGAAATAAGCATTAACTTCTACCTGGCCGACGGAATGAACATCGCCGTTGCCAATCAATACCTGGAGGAGCTAAAAAGCAAGGTTAAAGCCATCGCTCCGATGGATCAGGTAAAGTATATGACCTCCGAAGTTCGAAATGGGCGCGCTGAAGTTGAAATGACTATGGTTGATCAAAGTGAGCGTACCGAAAGTATTTATGATATTGCCGATAAATTAAGTGAAGAGATTGAAGGAACCATTCCGGGCGGATCGTTCAGAGTGCAGGCGCAGACAGGATTGTGGATCCTGAGGCGGATTTTCGGTTCAGGCGGGGACGAAGCTGTACAGCTTGAATTACGAGGTTACGATCTGGAACAGGCCGACCTGATAGCTGATGATATTGTGAACCGAATGGAACGCCTGCCAATGGTGCGCGATGCACAGTCAGACCGCCAGGAGGGACGCCCGGAACAAAACATCGTATTCGACAGGGAAAAGATTTCTGAGCTCGGCCTTACAGGGCGAGATATTTCGCAGGCTATTCAGGCCAACGTGGGCGGTGCAAGAGCCGGTGTATTTCGCGAAGGCGGTGATGAGTTTGATATTACCGTTCGCCTGCAGGAAAGCGACCGAATGAGCACCCTGGATCTTGAAAATATTCCGGTACGAACTGCATCGGGCAATGTTGTACCGGTGTCTACTGTGATTGACCAAGAGGCATCACGAGGGCCGGAAAGTATCAATCGAATTAATGGACAGCGGGTCACCTACATCTCGGCCAACCTCGAAAGCGGCTATACACTGGGTGAAGCTGTGGATGCAATCCGGGCTGATTTGTCCACACTGTCGATGCCGGCTGGTTTTTCCATCGTATATGGCGGGGAGTATGAAGAACAGCAAAAAGCCCAGACGGATTACATTATCTCCATCATAATGGCCTTTATTTTGATATACATGGTGATGGCGGCCCAGTTCGAACGTTTTCTCGATCCTTTGATTGTTATGTTTTCAGTGCCGGTTTCTATTGTTGGAGTAATTCCCATCATGCTGCTAACCAATACCACATTTAATATGCAGAGTATTATGGGGGTTATTATGCTGATTGGTATTGTGGTGAACAACGCCATTGTGCTGGTCGACTATATCAACCTGATGAGGCGCGACCGTAACATGGGCGTGTTTGAGGCTGTAGTTGAATCCGGAAGATTGAGGCTGCGTCCGATTTTGATGACTACTCTCACTACCGTTTTGGGTCTTCTTCCGCTTTCATTCGGATGGGGTGCCGGGGGCGAAATTCAAGCTGCGCTGGCACGGGTGGTAATTGGCGGGCTCACCGCATCTACATTGATCACATTGGTGCTTATTCCGGTAGTGTATATAACAGCTGATAACATCAAGGTTTATATTCTTGAGAAAAAAGAGGCTTTTATACTTTCACGCCAGGCATCAGCTAAACCGGAAGTTGCTCAATAGATTTGAAGTCTTATCGGAAGAAAACCCGCTATTTGTTTCCAAACAGGTTTTTGGGGGCTTTTATATCAAAAATTAAATTTTACTTTACCTCACTTTCTGTGCTCCCGCACATACTTTTT
>CAYOLE010000104.1:0-10868 GCA_964404705.1 uncultured Rhodohalobacter sp.
GCGTTCATGAATCCATTTACGCTGGTGATCGCCCAGGAAGTAGCAGGCCTTCAGCCGCTTTCGGGCTACGGATACCGCCTTGCTATGGGCTTTCCCTTTTTGATGGTCGGTTTTCATCATGTGTGGAAGTATGCCCGAAAGGTGCAGGCCGATCCGGTAAATAGTTTGCTGGAAGAGGGAGAGGGCGTGGTGGAGGAACGTTCTACATTCTACCCAGATATGACCTTGCGCCGAAAACTTGTATTGATTGCAACGGGGCTGGCGCTGATCGGCCTGGTTGCTGGAATATCGACAGCAGGATGGTATCTGGTGGAGCTGGGCGCGATGTTTATTGGTCTTGCCATTGTAGTGGGTGTAATTTCAGGAATGGGAGTGAATAAAACAGCCTCATCGTTTAGCAGTGGAGCAGCAGAACTTGCAGGCACTGCGCTGCTGATCGGCTTTGCCCGGGCGATCGCTCTTCTGATGGAGGACGGCCTGATTTTACATACCGTGGTGAATGCGCTCGCTGCACCGCTTGCCAGCGCGGGCGCAGAATTCGCTGCTATCGGAATGTTGCTTATCCAAAGCGTTTTAAACTTTTTTATCCCCTCCGGCAGTGGTCAGGCGTTTGTAACGATGCCGCTGATGGCCCCGATTGGTGACCTTGTGGGCGTGTCCCGGCAGATTGCGGTACTGGCCTATCAGTTTGGCGATGGCCTGATGAATATGATTGTCCCCACCAATCCTGTGCTGATGGGAATCCTCGGCCTGGCCGGAATTCCTTATGCAAAATGGTTCCGGTTTATCTTTCCTCTGATATTTAAACTATTGATACTCGCCTCGATCGCACTGGTGATTGCGGTATGGATCGGATATCAGTAAAAATTTCAGAGTCATACCAATCTCATTCCCGCAACCAGCAACTCAAAAAAAAATTTCAACTCGGTAACCTTTTGAATCAGTCTCCGTAATGTGTGTTATAAATTTTCTGAAAAAAAGATTAACACCATGACTGCACGAGTAAAAAAACGATTTTTCTGGATCCTCCTTCCACTGATTATTGCCGGAGGAGGATACTTCTACTTTTCTTATTCCCAGAGCAACAACCCTTCTGATAACAGCGAGCCCACAGTAATGGTTGAGAGGGGAACCATTGTGGAGAAAGCCCTGGCGATTGGCACCATTGAACCTGAAACGGAAATCGAAGTGAAGTCGATTATCCCGGGGGTGGTGGATGTAATTTTTGTTGAAGAGGGTCAATTTGTGCGCGAAGGAGATCCTTTAATTGAAGTTCGTCCTGATCCCACACCGATTGAACTGGCTGAGGCCAAAAGAAACCTCGAACGGATCTTCATCGAAAAGCAAAATCTTCAGAAAGAGCTCTCACGCATGGAGGAGATGAAAAAACGAAACCTTATTTCTGATCGGGAATATGAGCAGGCGCTCGAAAAAGTGGAAGATGTTTCGGTTCGTGAGCAGATTAGCCAGGAGAGACTTGAACTTCTCGAATCAGGAAGAATCACCATAGGCGATACGAAAATAGAATCGATTATCCGTGCTCCCACCGACGGGTATGTATTGGAACGAATGGTGGAAAAGGGTGATCCGATAGTGCCGCTTACTTCATACCAGGCCGGTACTCCTCTCATGAGTATCGCTCAGATGGAACATCTGCTTTTTAAAGGTACCGTTGACGAAATTGATGTTGGTAAAATTGAAATAGGTCTGCCTGTCGAAATAAAAATAGGGGCACTACCGGGTTCAGTCGTTCATGGTGAAGTTTCAAAAATTTCCCTCAAAGCACGTCAACAGGACAACGCAACGGTATTCCCTGTCGAAATAAAGATTACCGATAGCGGTGATGTAACACTCAGGGCAGGGTATTCTGCCAATGCAGATATCATCATAAACCGCAGGATGGAAGTACCTACCATTCCTGAACGAGTGGTACAATTCAATGACGGAATTGCCACTGTTGAAATTTCTGGCAATGAACCGGGAAAACGGGAGAAAATTGAAATTGAACTCGGACTTAGCGATGCAATCAATGTTGAGGTCATTTCTGGCCTTAGTGTGGGTGATAATGTACTGGAACCTGAATCCAGAACACTCACACTCCGGTAATCATCCACAGTAATCAACTATTGTATGCGATTATTTACCATCATATCAGAGTTGTTCCGCAATCTTAACCAGCAGCGCCTTCGAAGTTTCCTTACCATATTTGGTATAATGTGGGGAACTGCCACGCTGATTCTTCTCCTCGCTTTTGGGTTCGGATTTCGCGATCAGACTGTGCTGAATATGCGTGGAATGGGAGATCAGATCGCCATCATGTTTCCTGGACAAACCACAAAGGCGTACGACGGCTACGGCATTGGCCGGCCGATCCGTTTCAAGGAAGAAGACGTGGATATGATGCGTGCAGAGATTCCGCTTATCGATGAGGTAACTCCGGAATATATTCAAAGCTTGCCAGTGGTAAACGGGCAAAAAAGGCGTAATTCTAATATTGGCGGGGTATATCCGGTTTATAGTGAACTGCGAAATATATTTCCGCAGGAGGGCGGACGCTGGCTGAATGAACTGGATGTCCGGCAACAGCGACGTGTAATATTTCTTGGTAATCAGCTGGCAGAAAATCTTTTTGGTGAGGATGATCCCGTCGGGCAACAGGTTTTCGTCAGAAACACGCCATTTACAGTTATTGGTGTGATGAAGGAAAAAACCCAGAATTCTTCATACTCACAGCGTGATTACGATCGTGCCTTTATCCCGGCCCCAACATTTTCCACCATGATGGGAACCCGGTATTTGAATAATATTCTTTACAGGCCGGAAAATCCTGCACTTGCCAAAGGTGTGCAGGACCAGGTGTACAGCGCTTTTGCTAAAACACACAGGTTTGATGCTACGGACAGAAATGCCATCGGTCTTTGGGACACCAACGACTTCTGGGAATTTATTGACATCATGTTTTACGCGATCAATGGATTTCTCGGGTTGATCGGGTTCTTTACCCTTGCTGTTGGCGGAATAGGTGTGGCAAACATCATGTTTGTGGTTGTACAGGAAAGAATGAAGGAGATCGGAATCCGCCGGTCAGTGGGTGCTACCCGGTTTAGCATAATGGGACAGTTTTTCCTGGAGACATTTTTGATAGTAGGCATGGGAGCTGCCGCAGGATATTTGCTGGGATGGGGTCTTGTAGAAGTTACGCAAAACCTACCCATAAAAGATTTTGTAGGCGCACCCTACTTTGCACCTGAAGTTGGCCTGATAGCATTTGCGGTTCTTGGGGTTATCGGTTTTGCATCCGGACTGCTTCCTGCGTGGCGCGCGGCTAATCTTACAATAATTGACTGCATGAGGTAATCTATGTTTCGAAATTTAATGGGTGAATTTTTTTCGGATCTGAATCGACAAAAACTGCGCTCATCACTTACATTGATCGCTATCGGCTGGGGTACGCTTTCGGTTATCCTTCTGCTGGCATTTGGCCGTGGACTGGGCACCGGGATGTTGAATGGTATGCTTGGCGCCGGAAACCAGGTAATAATTGTATATGGCGGACAAACAGGAATGGCTTATGATGGTCTGCCGATGGGCCGCCCGATCCGATTCACTGAGGCTGATGTGGAGCAAATTCGCCTGGCGGTTCCGGGAGTCGAATATTCCAGTCCTCAGTATGGTCAGCATGGTATTCGGCTTGAGCATAATGGTAATGTAACAACAACCTTCATGGAAGGGATAGGCCCCGATTTTGAGATTATGCGTACGATGTATCCAGCCGGTGGCGGGCGGTTCATCAATCAACCCGACATAGATCAAAACCGAAAAGTATTGTTCCTGGGCGATGAGATCGCTGTAACACTTTTTGGTGATAAAAATCCTGTTGGCGGGGAGGTAAAACTGAACGGAGTTCCATTTACGGTAATTGGTGTGATGGAGCCTAAAATGCAAACCTCCATGAACAACGGGCCTGATGCAAACCGGGCAATTATACCGTACAGCACCTTCAGGAATTTGTATGGAAATAAGACTGTTGGATCAATTCTGATTCGCCCCGCTGATCCCTCGCTCCAGCCGCAGGTAAAGCAGCAGATTACCAATTACCTGGCATCAAAATATAATTTCCATCCCGATGATAGTGAAGCGATACCCATGTGGGATTTTATTGAACAAGAGAAAAACACCCGTGCCGTCGCCACAGGGCTTGAATACTTTTTGTTTACCGTAGGATTTTTTACTCTGATGATTGCAGGTGTGGGAGTTGCTAATATTATGTTTGTGGTAGTAAAAGAGCGTACGCGCGAAATCGGTCTCAAAAAAGCGATTGGAGCACGTAAAATTCACATCATCAGCCAGTTTCTGTTTGAATCAATCTTTATTTCTCTTTTGGGAGGAGCGGCAGGACTGGCGATTTCAGCAGGAATTGTAGAGTTTGTTCTCTCATTGAATTTGAATGAGGGGGCAGGAGAATTCCTGGGAAGTCCCGAGATATCGGCAGTATCGGTCGGAATTACCACCGGGGTACTACTTTTGATTGGTGTAACTGCGGGCATTTTTCCCGCCATAAAAGCTGCACGACTCGATCCTGTAGAATCGTTGCGATATGAGTGATGGCGACTGATTATTATAATCTGTTAAACGTCATCGCTGAATCCGATTTGCGGCACCTATTCTTGCACGTTCAGTAAACTATTGGCAGAATTCCAATCGATCATGATTGGGAGATGACGTGTGTCCGAAGGAGTCTGGGAGCATGACGTGCCGAAATTCTATCTATCCAGAGTATCCATATCATTACCCTGATCTCTATTTGTTTGTGATTGCACGTTCATTTATTATTTCATGACGCAATGATCATTTACTATTTGTCTGGAGATATTCATGCTGGCCATCGAAGAGATTTTTCTTTCACTGTTTGTGCTCACTTTTATTGTGGCTGTAACTGCGTTTGCCTCTTACGGGTATCTTCTTGTGCTTTTATTGAGAAATCACTCAGAAAAATTTAATCCCAAAACCATCGGTGAATTTCTGCATTTCTTGTGGCAATTACTTTTTTATTATATCCACAGGTCGCTGAGCGGATTGTTTGGATTTAAAAAAGAAAAACCCTTTAAATTTATGATAGACAAAGATCGCATAGTGAGGGAGGCAGAATCGAAACAGTCCAGGCTGATCAAAGTGTACAGTATTTTTTCAGCAACATACCTGCTTTTTTTTGTTCTTTTTATCGCACTATGTATCACAGTTTTTTACATGGTTATTGGATACTAATTCGAAAATGGGAATGTATCCGACTTCTGATACCTGAAATAATTCCGATTAAGGTCTGATCTTTTTGTTAACGTTTTTATCAGGATGAGAAAATCACATGTCACAGAGTCATAATGGGATGATCAAAAAAAAGGCAGAAAAATAGCAGGGATAAATAATGAGATGGTAAAAAAAGGCGGAGACGTAATTCGGAAGATTTTTTTAATTTTTAAACAGACTATATTTTGCAACGCATAAAACGGAACAAAAAAAATAAATTCAGAATACATTTCAAGCACAATAACAATCAATACGGAACAGTTGATGTTTACCCAATTACGATTTATAATTGAGCGCGTTTTGTACATTCTTTTAAAAACGCCAAACCGTTAATGAACTGCAATAAAACATGGATGAACCCGGTAGTTATTATAATATCGCAACGCATTTTGGTCTAAGACCACACAAAGCGGTTGTAGTTTGTAAAACGCTTCACCTGCCTCACTAAAGCTTTTTACTGAACTCCACCCGCTGCTATCAGGGATATTTAAAAAGAAGGAGTTTCAGTATGGAAAAAGAAAAACTTTTAGATTTGCTCGAGCCGCAGGCTCCCAGGGAAATATTAGATGTGATTCGTGATGAAGTAAGTGAACTTCATCCGGCAACACTGGCCGATTTGATGGATCAGTTTGATGATGAGGATATTCTGCCAATCTTCAATACCCTGGACCTTCCTCAGAAAGTAGCGGTATTCCATCATCTCAGCGAATCCACACAGCAGCACCTTGCCACTACAATGAAGTTCCAGAGGCTGGTGAAACTTGTGTCACTAATGTCGCATGATGACAGGGTAGACCTCTTGCAAAGCCTGGATGACGAGCTTAGTGAAACTGTAATTCGATCTTTGGCGAAAGCTGAACGTGAAGATATATTGCGGTTGAGTACCTACGAAGAAGGAACAGCGGGCGCTGTAATGACATCAGACTATGTCTGGGTCTACAAGGAAAGCTCTGTTCGTGAAGCTATCAAAAAAATTAAACGGGAAGCTCCCGATAAAGAAACTATTTATACAATATATGTACTTGGAGAAAACCGGGAGCTTGTTGGATTTGTATCGCTTCGTGAGATCATGCTCGCAACACTGAATGATAAGGTGGAAGAACTAATGACCACCGACCTGATTAGTGTGCGTGCTACTGAATCACAGGAAAAAGCGGGGGAGCTTCTATCAAAATATGATTTGATCGCACTTCCGGTTCAGGATGAATATGGGCGATTACTGGGTATCATCACCTTCGACGACGTGATGGACGTTCTTGAGGAAGAAGCAACGGAAGATTTTCATAAAATGGGATCAGTGAGCCTTGGTAAATTAACACTGGCAGATGCCAGTATTGGTACCATGATTTTAAAACGGCTTCCCTGGCTGCTGATACTTGTGTTTATGAATATTTTCTCCGGTGCGGGAATCGCTTATTTTGAAGGTACCATCGAAGCTGTGGTAGCACTTGTATTTTTTCTTCCCCTTTTGATCGATAGTGGCGGCAATGCCGGTTCACAAGCTGCCACTTTGATGGTACGTGCTCTGGCTACGGGTACAGTAAAGATGAAAGACTGGTTTCAGCTTCTTGGTAAAGAGGTGCTGATCGCACTTGGAATAGGAGCTTTAATGGCATTTGCAGTTTCCTTTATCGGGTTGTACAGAGGTGGAGCAGAGGTGGCAATTGTTGTTTCTGTAACCATGATGATTGTAGTGTTATTTGGCAGTCTGATAGGAATGTCACTTCCATTTGGTCTGCAACGACTAAATCTGGACCCCGCTACAGCATCAGCCCCATTGGTAACCTCAATCGCAGATATCGGAGGCGTGTTGATCTATTTCAGTATTGCAACCTGGTATCTTGGCGTTGGGTAGATCGAATCAACGTCAGTGCGGACCCCAACCCGCGATTACGCATATAGGTATGAAATGTAATTTCACAAGGGTCATAACAATGTTGTTGAACAAGTGAGAATGGGCGATACCGTATCGGAGGTATGGTATAACCATATGTCTATAGCTCCGGCCTGAAATCCTTTTCAGGTTCGGGTTTATTATCAAGAATGGATTCTATTTTTGACATCACGTCATCGCTGAGTTTGTGTGCAGCATCGATCGTTTTCATATTTTGCCGTACTTGCTCCGGTTTAGATGCGCCTGTAATCACAGTACTTACATTTGGGTTTTTCAGGCACCATGCAAGTGCAAGATTGGGCATTGGCATCTCCAGATCATCTGCTAATTTTGCAAGTCGTTTCACTTTTTCCAGTTTTGCAGCTCCGTCGTCACTCTCCAGCAGATTCTTTCTCAGCCAATCATACTTCTCAAGAGACAAACGGCTGTCATCCGGTATACCATCATTATATTTGCCAGTTAATAATCCGCTTGCTAATGGGCTCCAAATAGTAGTGCCCAGACCGATATCTTTATATAATGCAGTATATTCTTTCTCCACTCGTTTTCGGTGAAACATGTTATACTGAGGTTGTTCCATCAGAGGAGGCCGGAGATTCAGGCGTTTTGCAATGTGAAATGCCTCCAGGATTTGCGCGGAACTCCACTCGCTTGTGCCCCAATAGAATGCCTTACCGGAGTTTATAACCTGGTTCATTGCCTGCACTGTTTCTACAATAGGAGTATGTTGATCAGGCCGGTGACAGAAAATCAGATCCACATAATCTGTTTGCATGCGTTTCAAAGCAGCATTCGTTCCCTCAATGATATGTTTGTAAGAGAGTCCCGCATCATTAGGTCCATCTCCGCCCCAAAATAACTTGGTAGAAAGTACCAGATCCGATCGCTTCCAGCCCGCTTTTTTGATGATATTACCCATCATTTTTTCTGATTCACCGTCAGCGTAAGCTTCTGCATTATCGAAAAAGTTTACACCTGCATCATACGCTTCTTTCATGCACTCATATGCAACGGACATATCAACCTGATCGCCAAACGTAACCCACGAACCAAAAGAAAGGGCTGAAACTTTTAGTCCTGATCTGCCGAGAAATCTGTATTCCATAAATTAAAATGATTTGGAGAGGTAATTTGCGTTGCCTGCCAGAAGTACAGCCCATAACGATCTGCTGAAAAAATCAATTCCCAGAAATTCCCAATCTTCGCCCAATCCGGCGAAATATACTGCCACCTTCTTCATCTTCTTCATCACCAATAACCCGGGCTTCGTCGCTGCTGTGTCCGGTGAAAAAGTCTTTTACACGATCGCGAAGCCGGTCATCCCGTTGATCTTCACACTGTAAAGTGTATGGAAGTTCGGCCGGGTTTATGTTAAATGGATTATAGTGAGAATACTGTGTGTCATCAGCTGGCAGATTTTGCAGAAAATGACCGGCGATTGGCAAAGCTGTTTGTGAACCATATGCCTGATAATCATAGAAACGAACGCGGTTATTCCAGCCTCCAACCCGTGCACCAAATACCATGTCTGGTGTAAATCCCACAAACCATCCGTCGGTGAAATTCTGGGTCGTTCCGGTTTTACCACCGAGTGCATAATCAATACCAAACTCTGAGCGCAAAGGATAGGCGGTTCCCTCATTGACCGTCTTTTGAAGCATATGGACCATGGCAGCGGCACTTTGTGAAGAAATGCCTTTGTTATTCACCTGAAGCTGACTTAGGTGGGAAGGACTCATCAGCGAAACTAAATTCGGCACTTGTGCTTTACCAAAGTCATAAATAACATCGCCATTTGCATTGGTTATATGTGTGACAAACTCAGGGGCTGCCGGTTTTCCTTCGTTCAAAAAGGAGGTATATGCCGTGGTCAGTTCCAAAAGAGATACATTCGCCGTACCCAGCGCGATTGATGGAGCATCGGGGATAGGGGATTGAATCCCCATATCAAAAGCGGTTTGTTTGATTGCGGGAACTCCGGTCTCCACCGCCAGTTGTACCGCTACAGTATTGATGGATTGAGCCAAAGCAGCTTGCAATGAATACCGGCCGCCATATTCCTCCTGATTGTTTGTTGGGGTCCAGTCATCATATTGGGCAAAGGTGGCCAGGTAGTTTCGCTGGTAGTCACAGGGAGCTCTTCCATTTTCAAGGGCGGCTGCGTAAAGTATGGGTTTAAAAGCTGAACCGGGCTGTCGTCTTGCTGTTACCTGGTCGAACTTAAAATGCCGGTGATCAATTCCCCCAACCCAGGCCAGAACATGACCCGATTCTGGATTCATGGCAATAAATCCTGCATTTAAAAATGATAGATAATAGCGCAATTCATTATAAGGCGTAATCTCTTTCTCTTGGTAACCATCCCACGTGAACAAAAGGGTATTTAAAGGTGTATGAAGATATTCTTGAATTTCCTCATCAGTTAATCCTTCATTTTTGAGATAGTTATAGCGATCACTTCGTCGCCATGCGCGTAAAACGTCTGGATCCTCTTCTCCAAATATAGGCCGATTTTGCAGTTCCCGGTCAAAGATTGACTGCAATTCCTTCATCCTGTTAGCAACGGCCTTTTCAGCAGCACGTTGTACATCAGCATTAAGAGTAGTGTAGATGTTAAGTCCATCGGTATACAAGTTATATTTTTTTCCATCAAGAGCGGGCTGCTCAAATATCGGCCCAAGTTCGCTGCGAAGATGCTCTCTGAAATAGGGGGCAAGGCCGTTATTTATATCTGCTCGATTGTAGCTGACTATCAAATCCTCATTCAGCGCGTTTTCCGCTATATCAGGAGTGATAAAATTATAGCGCTCCATCTGGCGAATTACTACATTGCGGCGAAGTTTAGATCGCTCGGGATTGCGGTGTGGATTATAAAATGTTGTAGCCTGTAAAAGGCCTGCGAGTGTGGCAGATTCAGAAACAGTTAAATCTCCGGGCGATTTGCTGAAGAACCGGTAGGAAGCCATTTCTATTCCAAAGGTATCCTCACCAAATGAAACCGTATTCAGATAAAGTTCAAGAATCTCATCTTTCGAATAGATCGACTCAATTTTTCGGGCAATCATCATCTCCCGTACTTTATCAGCAACAATCGAAACCCCGCCATTATACTGCCGCGGAAAGAGATTTTTAGCCAATTGTTGAGTGATGGTGCTCCCTCCGCCGGAATTCTGCCCGAGAAGAATGGTTCGAAAAAATACACGCCCCAATGCTCTGAAATCAATTCCATTATGCTGATAAAACCGAACATCTTCAATCGCCAGCAATGCATCCTTCATCGCGGGATTGATTTCATCCAGATTTACGATGGTGCGGTTCTTCAGATGATAGGTGCCGATCTGCACACCATCAGCAGACAAGATACGCGTAGCCTCCTGCTGCTGAATATTGCTGAGTTCTTCTTGGCTGGGTACGTGGCCAAAAACTCCAAACCATATTAGTGAGAGAAATAAAAGAAATCCTGCAAAAAGGATTCCCATACCCGATAAAAGGATGATCAGCCACTTGGGCAATTGTTTGTGACGGTAATTCAATAAATAGCACTTTAATTTTAAATTCAGCTTTTTATAAACTGACGTCGTAGAGAAAAGTTCCTCTTTATTAAATATCAACTTTTGTTACATATTACTACTGTCCAAAATGTTTTAGAATCATTAAAAATCTTTGTTTT
>CAYOLE010000105.1:0-10833 GCA_964404705.1 uncultured Rhodohalobacter sp.
CGGGGAGGGGAGATAATCGACTTCATCGGTTCTGAAGTCGATTTGTGGGGTGTTCTCAAGTCATGCAAGATATGAACACTTCCCGTCCGTCCTGAAAACCACAGTACAGCCACCCTTCACAAGGAGGGATCTCTTCTGACCCTGTATCAATTCGTATATCGAACTCATATTTATAGGTATATAAATGAAAACTCAGGTTTCTTTTTTTTGTTTTTGAGCCGCAGGGAATAAGATATTGTTCAAAATTAATCTGTAACCCGGGCTGTTGGTATGCAGGCTGAGATCAGTGGGGGGATCACCTACACGGTGCGTATAATCCTCAGGATCGTGACCGCCATAAAACGTAAAAGTTCCCTCGCCGTAGTTACCATGAAGATATTTTACCTGGTCCCTGCCCGGAGATTCGGCCAGTATAACAACATTGTTTTTTACTTTATCGGCCTGGAACGCTGTGGATTGTCCATAAAATCCGGGAATACTGCTCACATGATTTTGGGTGAGCATGGTGGGGACGGGATCCCATTTTGCTGAAAAGTCAAATAGGGTAAAATAGTCAAGACTTTCACTTATTCTGTTCAGGTTAACTTCCACATCAATATTATCGTGCGAATAGACGTATGCATCTGTTTCCACAACAAAGTCATGAAACGCCACCGTTTGCGAGTAATCGAGGCGTTCGTTTACATTTGGATCAACAGGATCCCCGTCAATTTCGCTGGGAACAATATCGAGATTTTGTGCAGCAAGGGCTATATCAAATGTGTTTGTTCCGGAGCACATGGCGAACATAAAACCACCATTGCCGATGTACTCTTTAATTTCGAGCACAACATCGCGTTTGAGTTCGCCGACTTTGGAATATCCAAGTTCGGAAGCCATTTGCTGTAAATCATTAACCTGAGAAATATACCAGGGTGAATTTCTATAGCTGCCGTAAAACTTTCCGAACTGCCCGGTAAAATCTTCATGATGAAGGTGAAGCCAGTCGTAGTTTTCCAGCTCGCCGGACAATACATCAACATCATAGATTAAGTCGTAGGGAACTTCGGCATAATCAAGTACAAGGGTTACGGCATCATCCCAGGGCATGGTTTGCGGCGGAGCGTACACGGCAATTGAAGGGGCGGCTTCGAGATTCACAACTGCTGTATTCACATTTGGTTGTTCAACTTCATTGATTATTTGCTCTGCCTCACCTTCTGATATAACCTCCACGGTGACACCCTTAAGCCGGCTTTCCCTTACAATGTCGGATGCATTAGAAGCAAGAAAACTGCCTCCACGATAATTTAGAAGCCACTGTCCTGTTTCATTTTCCAGCAAATGATTGAAAATAATTCCGTATGCCTTTAAATGATCATTTTGCGAGGCATCCATCGGAATGAGTACCCGTTCCTGAGCTTGAATATTGACTGCAGATCCAATTAAAAAGAGAAGTGTGATAAAGAAGAACGAAATACGGGTCATAATTTAAAGTGTTTGCGGTTCAATGGGGTGCTGAAGTTTTTCCCGGACAAATCTGGCGTAAAATCCATCGGGAAACTCCATGAGTATATCTTCAAACATATCTTCTATATCGGTTGCCGTGAGCTCTTCGGGCGGAATAGACAAGGAATCTGAATCGACCATATAATTCTCCTCGGTTGGTTCTTCTGATAAATATAATCTTTCCGAAATAATTGCTCGTTCCCACATCATTCGTTCGCGAAGAGGGGAAAATTGGTTCTCGTTTATTTGTTTATCCAGCAATTGTAGAACTGCAGGCAGATAAGGGTGTGGCAGATGTGTGGATAATTCAACTGACAGATCATCAGCGAATGGATGAGTTGGCGATTCTAATATAGGCCGCATATTTTCAAGCGCTTTTTCATAATTACCCAAATGCATAAGCTGAATTCCTTCACTGAATTGTTGTAATGTTGCATTAGTGGTATCCATCCGCATACCATTTTTTATCCACATTCGAAGCTGTATGGCGTTGTTGGCAAAATATGATGTATTCCGGCGCTCCAGTGAATTAAGCTGAATCTCTGCAAATTCAAAATCACCGGCAAAAAAATCGGACAGACTGAGAAAATAGCGGGTTTTTTCGGATAAATTGGAATCTTCGGTGGCACGATCGGCCCGGGTCAGGGCTTGCCTCGCTGTTGTGTAATCACCATTAAAAAGAGCAATTCTTCCTTCAGCATACAAAGAGTAGGCGCGTCCGTTTTCTTCTGATTCCACAACCTCACTAAGCTGTGTATACCAACGCTCCGCTTTAACAGTGTCTTTGTAGTGGTCGAGGGAAAGGTCAATTAAATTTGTGAGAACCCGTTCGATCCGGTTATAATTTGGTGCGATTTCGGTGAGATGCTCACTAAGCTGATAGGCTTTTTCAAAAAGTTCATCTTGCCGCTGGGATGACTGAAGCCCATGCTGTTCCAGGTAACGGGCCCATTGTAGATAGGTATTTGCTTTCTCTTCTGTAGCCCGGGTTAAAAGACCCGACTCAGCTTCTATATAATAGGAAAAAGCGTCGGCAGCGAGTTCATACTGCCGGGCCGATCGTAAACGATTACCAAGTGAAAAAAGAGAATAATTTGTTTGTGAAGTCCGGGACTCGTACTGCCGCGCAAAAACAAAAGCTCGTCTGTACTCTTCCGTTTCGAGTAACAACCAGCTTAGTAACTGATAAAGTTGTGTATAAGCTAAGTGATCTGTATCAAGTTCGAGCAAAAAATCTTCGAGTTCGAGTGCAGCAGTATTATAAAGCTCGTCATCTCTCATTTGAAGAAAACGCTGCTGAACAAAGCTCATTTGCTGCGGTGATTCCTTGATAACTCTATAATACTCATTGACAGCCTCCCTGAACAATCCTGCCTGCATGTAGGAATTTGCCAGTTCGTTAGAGAAAAGCTGGGGATTGTCTAAATCTTCACGGGCCTGCTGGTAAAGTTCTACTGAGGCCATATATTCACGCCGCTGAGTCATAGATTCTCCAACATTATGAATAACCTGAATCTGTTGCGGATTTTCTTCAAGCACCTCCTGCCATAATTGTTTGGCCTCATCTACATTTCCATTAAGATGGTGAATTTCTGCGAGCTTTATCGTAGTTCTGGTTACTGAATACTCGTTTTGAATATTGTTTTCTGCAATCTCAATGGCTTCATCATACTTTTTAAGATTGATGAGACAATCAGCCAGATGTTCAAAAAATGTGAATGTGGATGGATTTTCTTCGTGAAGCTCTCGGAAAATAGGAAGTGCTTCTTCATAATTCTGCTGTTGCATGAATTGATTTGCACGGCGAAATTCAGTCGCTTGTGCAGAAAGTTCAGCGGGTAAAAATGTCGTTACTGCAAAGAGACCCGTGAACAGAAGAGAAAGTTTAATGCTTGCGTTCATAATGTAAAAATCTGTCTGAACAATGTATCATGTTCACGTTTCAATGTTTGATAGAACCTGTTAATGGGAAACCCAACCACATTATAGTAATCACCTTCAATTTTGTTAACAAATAAACTGCCAATATCATCTTGAATGCCATATGCGCCCGCTTTATCCATCGGGCTGCCGGTGTTTATATAATATTCAATTTCCAATTCATCTAACGAGCTAAATGTAACTTTTGTTCTCTCGAAAAAAGAAATGATGCCGTCAGAGTTAGCGGATTCGTTTTTATCAATGACGCAAACTCCACTGTAAACGGAATGTTCGCATCCACTTAATTTTTTTAGCATGGAAGCCGCTTCTTTATTGTTAGCGGGTTTTCCCAGGATCGTATTTTCAAAGACTACAATGGTATCAGCTGAAATCACGATAGCATTCGATATTGCAGATGCAACATCGGCACCTTTCTGCTCAGCCAGTAATTTCACTATTTCTCCAGGTTTCATTCCATCAGGTACTGTTTCTTCAACGGAAGAGGGCTGAATCGTTACCGGGATATTCATCAATTCAAACAGTTTTTTCCGGCGCGGACTTGCAGAGGCTAATATAATTGATCTCATTTACAATAGTTTTGAAATCGTGATTTTTCAGTTACCATAGTTTTGAATAACTTCGGGCTGTAGAAAATACCGGAATTTGGTATAGCTGTAAAATTTTAAATGGGCGGTCGAAGATCGGTTGTAAACTATAGAAAATTAAATGTTTCACATGCAGCCGGTTTATGTATTGATCTTTATGTATTGATCGTCTACGAAACAAAACAGGTACAAACGTAAGAGTTTATGGCAGCAAATCGCAGAAGAAAGAAGAAAAAAAAACCAATGGTGTTTTCAGCACTCAATTATAAAATTTTGGGAGCAGGAGTATTGCTGGTGATTATAGGATTCACAATCATGCGTCTGGAAAATGAAGTGTACGGGTTTATTTCATTATATATTGCCCCGGTGTTAATTATGGCAGGATATATAACTGTTGTATTTGCCATTTTAAAACGGCCTGATACTACTGCAAATGGTAAAACTGACTCAGCTCCACAAAAAAATTGAATCGACTGACCTCTTACGGTTTTATTTTTGTGATTATAATTCTGGCAATTCTTGAAGGGAGTGCTGATGATCATGCCATATTAATAAAAGCTTTAGCATTATCTTTTTTGCTGGCCTATAGCGCATTTTTCCTCACCTGGCTAACCCTTGATGCAACATTACCGGTGATTATTCTGGGCACAGTAATATTGGGATTTGGCGGATGGATTCTTGCGATAGCCGTTATCGTATTCTTTATCACAAGCAGTCTTCTTACCCGACTAAATCTGGATAGAACGCCATCTTTAAAAGATAAGCAAGTAAGGCGCGATGGCATGCAAATTTGGGCTAACGGGTTTTGGATAGCACTGTTTTGCATCTTTTGGTTTCTATCTGACTCAGAAATATTTATAGCGGCTGCTTTTGCGGTTGCAGCCACAGCTATGGCCGATACCTGGGCAACTGAGCTTGGTATCAGAAATCCAGGTAAAACAGTGAGCCTGAAAACCGGAAAGAATGTAGAGCCGGGTACGGATGGTGGAGTAAGCCTGAAAGGAACATCAGCTTCATTTATAGGAGCATTGCTAATAGGTTTTTTTGCATCACAGGGAGTACAAAACGATCCGGGCTGGACGATGGCAGCTATTACAGCTGCAGGTTTTTTCGGTTGTTTAATTGATTCCTGGCTTGGAGCACTTTATCACAAAGAAATAAAAAACGGAGCTGTAAAATCCTATTGGAGCAAGTTCGATAATGAGAATCACAATAACCTCGTGAACTGGATTTCAACCGGCAGCGGAGGTATTATAGCGCTGTTGCTACTTTTAATCTTTTAAAATATTGCCATGAAGTGGTATCAAAAACTGCATTGGAAAATAATTATTGGGTTGATTCTTGGATTGCTTTGGGGTTTGTTTTCCAGTACGGTTGGATGGAATCAGTTTACTTCAGACTACATCCGTCCTTTTGGAACCATTTTCGTTAATCTGCTGAAACTAATAGCCGTGCCACTGGTTCTGGCATCCCTGGTTGTGGGTGTGGCCAGTCTGAACGATATGACAAAACTCTCCAGGATGGGAGGGAAGACGATCGCCATTTATATGGTCACCACGGTATTTGCCATAACCATCGGCCTTACCGTAGTAAATGTAATGCAGCCGGGAAAAACCCTGCCACAAGATACACGAATTACGCTGCAGGAAAGCTACAGTGACAGACTTGAGGGCAGGGAAGAAGCCGCTCAGGAGTTGGTAGAAAGAAGTCCGCTTCAGTTTTTTGTTGAAATAGTGCCAGAAAACGTAATTGATGCAGCATCAGATAATGCCAATATGCTTCAGGTTGTTTTTATAGCCATCATACTGGGGATAGGGATTATTAATATACCGTTGCAAAAAGGAGAGGTTCTGATCAACTTTTTTGATTCACTCAATGACGTAATCATTAAAATTGTGGACCTGATCATGAAAACCGCGCCATATGGCGTGTTTGCACTGATGGCCGCGGTGATTGTTGATCTGGCAGGGGATAATCTTTCGGATGCACTCATTTTGCTGCGTGCCCTGGCATGGTATTGTGTTGCAGTTATTCTGGGGCTGTTCATTCATGTTACGATTGTGTATTTCAGTCTGTTTAAAATATTTAGCAAAATGAGGCTTAGAGATTTCCTCAAAGCCATTCAGCCCGCCATACTGCTGGGTTTCAGTACAAGTTCGAGCGCCGCTACTTTGCCGGTTACAATGGAAAGGGTAGAAAAAAATCTTGGAGTAGATGAAGAAGTTTCAAGTTTTGTACTCCCGGTAGGGGCTACTATAAACATGGATGGTACAAGCCTGTATCAGGCTGTAGCCGCAGTATTTATAGCTCAGGCCCTGGGAATGGATCTTACGATCATTCAGCAGCTCACTATTGTACTAACCGCAACACTTGCATCCATTGGGGCTGCAGGTGTGCCGGGTGCCGGAATTATTATGCTGGTTATTGTATTGCAAGCCATACAGGTACCTGTTGAGGGAATTGCGCTGATACTGGGAGTTGACAGGATTTTAGACATGGCGAGGACAGCGGTGAACATTACCGGCGATGCGGCGGTTTCAGTTGCGGTGGCAAGTACTGAAGGTATGCTGGGCAACCTTCATTTTGATGACGAGTGACGCTATTTGCTTTTCAGATGAAACGTAATATATGATTAACATATTCATCACTTTTCTTTTCCTGGTGTCTCCAACAATCCCGGAATTGGCACCAGGAACGGTTGAAACCCGCGGGTTAACAAATGCAGCAGGACTACGGGGGGATATTGAAATGGGATTTCATGAACTTGAAAAAGCAGCGGTCAGCGATAACATTATTAAATATGACGCACAAATGATGCTGATGTATCTTCATGAAAAAGAAGAAAATTACAGCGAAGCACTTACCTACGCAAAAATTCTGTCAGAACGTTTCTCAGAAAATGTAATTTTTCATTTTAAATGTGGGGAACTCTACAGAATTATAGGGAAAAGTGATCTGGCTGTTGAAAGCTATAAGAGGGTTATAGACGAAAATAACAGCTTTCTGAAGAAAATTACCGATATTAGCAAAGATCGTATTAACGTATTGCGCGCTATAGGTTTAAAAGATATTTAAATTTTTTTTGATCTAATTGAGAATGTTTGCTATAAATTTCCTTATTTAGATGTGTATTCAGTGCTGTGAACTAAAATGTGCCTATGGGCAAAGCGATACGATTTAATCAATTTAGCATACTCGTCTTATTACTGGTTATATCCCCGCTTTTCGTCGCAACAGGATTAGGCCAGGTTTCAATTACAGACGCTCGTGCATTCGAAGTATCCTTTACTGAGGATGAAACGAACAGGATGCGTACAGGGATAGAATTATCCGTACATTCTCCAGTACTTGCGGCTGATGGAAGGTCGCGTCGATTTACGTCCACCAAGGAACAGCAGGAGGGAAGTTTTTTCATTGAATCGAGGGGTGAAATTTCATTTGGTAATTATTATAACCAAACACCCGGATATGTACTCGCAAATCTTCCATTTCAAAACGCAACGTCAAAATCATTCGACAAACTGTCTGTGGCATTTGATTTTGCATACCTATCCACCCAGACTGATGAATCTCAGACTTTTCAACTTTCTTACAGAATTAACGAGGGTGAATGGATTCAGCCCTCAGGTGGAAGCTTCTCATCAGAATATTTGCAAACAGATGAGAATGGATGGAATACATTTTCAATTCAAATTACACTCGATCAGCTTTTCATCAGGCCGCATGATACTATTGAACTGCGCTGGAGTTCATCTGCGATTTCTGTTGCTGATGATTTTTTACCAGTGGCTCTTCATAAAATCGGATTATATCCTACGGTAGCAGTTCCAAAACAAATAAGGCCTGGCTCACTTATTATAACAGAATTGATGCCTCGTTACCGAACTGATCGCGGATTTGTAGAGTATGCAGAAATATATAACAGTACAGAACATCCAATCAATCTAAAAGGATTAATTCTTGAGGCAGATTTTGATGCTGTTGTTATTCAGCACAATCTGATAGTAGCTCCATATCAAACAGCAGTAATAGCTAATTACGCTGCGATAGATAGGTTTGATGTAATTGCAGACTATAAATACCCCGGCACATTATTGGGCGATTTATCGGGCCGGCTCGAGGCGAGATTTGATGAAATAGTAGTGGCAAAGGCTTTCTATGACGCAACAGAATCTGGTGTTGCTCAACAACTCGATCATCTTCAAAATGCTTACGATGGGTATTCGGGAATGCGTTATTTTACATCAGCCCCTCAGCAGTGGAATAACACATTTTATGGCGAGCCGGGAAATATTGCGGAAGACCGTAAACTTTTTACTAAAACAATATCTGACACAGGCTGGCACGTTTTTACGCCTCCCGGTAATTTATCTGCTTCTCTTAACAGGGATCTTGATGGTAAATTTGATACCATTTTCAAATTAGGTGATTCAGACTCCGAGCAACTTCATGCGCCTTTTTTGTATTACCATAGCGAAGATAAACCTGTGACTATTTATTCGGTTGTTGACAACAACGAGACCAGCAACGAGGAAAAGTTGAAACATGTGCAGGCAGTAAATTTAACGGCTCTTGATATCAATATACACGAACCGGTACCGTTTAACAGCATTGTGAGATTGCAGAGTGGCCATTCATTTCCCGTATTACTTTCCTGGAACAATGACACCCAGGCATTTGAACAACTTTGGAGAAAGGATGATATGATCACTCCCTGGAGTGCAGTTTTTGCTCCTGGAATTGAAGACAATGATTATTCTGTGCAACGTACGGATGCAGGGAGTGAAAGGCCCTGGCAAGGTTTAAACCGTATGATAGAACTAACTCTTGTAGAGGAGGCGGATGAAAGCCGTGGAGCTAAATTTTACGATCAGGCTCTTATTGGTTTTTGGGATCAGCCTTCGGATATTGAAAGTCAGCGCCTGGATCTTCCAAAAATATGGAGTCCCATACAGGAAACTTCCGGAGAAGAGCGAGCACCATTTATTTATCTAAAGACTTCGGAAACACAACATCAAACAAACAGTTTTATTAACTACGATTATACTCCGGATGATGTTGTTCAGGTAAATGTAGGGGTTCGTTTAAATAAATCAAACAGACGGTACAGAATAGAGTGGGATGAGATTAATTCTTTGCCCGACCATTGGGAAATCGAATTTATGGATGCTGAGCTTAATGAAAAAGTGAATATGAGAAGAGAACATTCTTATTCGTTTTCTGAGCGATCCGAACAAATTACTCAAGGAATGAGGGACCCGGCGCTTAATTTTAAGAAGGTAGAAGATACAGGCTATAACAGATTTTTTGTCCGGATTTCATCTACAGGTCAACTTGGAATGTTTGAGAGAGAAAGTGGATCACCTGATTCGATCGAGTTAAAACAAAATTATCCCAATCCATTTAATCCGTCGACAACTATTGTTTATTATTTGCCCAACTCCACTCATGTTAATATTAGTGTATATAATATTGTAGGCCAACAGGTTGGAGTACTTATTGATGATCGGTTATCTGCAGGTGAACACACAGTTGTGTGGAATGCTATGGATATGCCAAGCGGAGTATATATTGTACAATTAGAAGCAGGCAATACAGTTGAAACACGAAAAATTACTTTGATTAAGTGAGCGAATCCCACTCTTTAAAATCGACAGTAGGTAACATGTACTATTTCTGTCCTGCTGTTTATTTATCATTGGAAAACCTTTCATTAAGAAAACTTAAAGTTGTAAAGACTCTATTATTTGTGATTGTAGCCTTAATTAACCATCATAAGTTATAGTTAATATATTTTTTATTCAGATGGAGATACGGAAAATTAAAGCTACTTGTACTTACTTCTATGGTTCAATCAAACCAAAGCGAATCGGATCCCATACAAATCAACAATTAAATACAATTTACAGTTACATTCATGCAGTTTAAGACAATTCAGGATACAGACGTAGCAGAAATAGGGCTTGGCACATACAAATTATTCGGGAAAGAGTGCAAAAAAACAGTAATGAATGCCCTCGACATTGGGTACAGGCTAATTGACACTGCGCAAATGTATAAGAATGAAGCAGAGATTGGTGATGCTATCCGTTCCTCATATGTAGACAGGGAAGATATTTTTCTCACCACTAAAGTATGGCACACCAATCTTGAACATGATGACTTGTTGCAAACTGTTGAGGATAGTCTGGAGCAGCTTAAAACTCCATATCTGGATCTTTTGTTGATACACTGGCCCAATAAGCAGTATTCACTGCAAAAAACAATGGAAGCAATGTTGGTGTTAAGAGACCAGGGAAAAGCCCTAAATATTGGGGTAAGTAATTTCCCGCTCGGTCTTGTTAAAGAAATTACAGAGGAACTGTTAATTCCGATTTTTTGCAACCAAGTTGAATATCACCCGTTTATAGAGCAATTTGAATTGCTTGATTATTCATATGAACAGGATTTCCTGATTACGGCACATAGCCCGCTTGCAAAGGGGATGGTATTCGAAAATGAACTGCTGAAAAACATAGGAGAGAATCACAATAAAAATGCAGGACAGGTGGCACTTCGATGGTTAATTGAGCAGGAAAATGTTGTAGCTATTCCTAAATCAAGTTCTCAGGCACATCTCGAGGAAAATATTGATATTTTTGATTTTGAACTTACGGATGAAGAATTTAACGCAATCGATCAACTTGAAAAAGACAGGCGCCTGGTAAATCCGGCTTTTGCCCCCGACTGGCAGATGTGAAATATAGTGTTATGTCAACTGTAAACGTTTGGTTGCAGGGAATAGTCATCGGATGAGTTTTTTCGAAAAAATGAGATTTTT
>CAYOLE010000106.1:0-10713 GCA_964404705.1 uncultured Rhodohalobacter sp.
GAACCAGCCTTCTGTACCGTCAGATGCAGCGGTTTGTACGGCAGCGTTTTTCAATACAAAGTCATTTTGTAGCTGCATGAAGTTGAAACTTGCCGGGTTTCCTTCAGCATCCACAGTTCCTGCAATACGTGGAGGACGAGGACGGTCATCATCGGCTGACAGGATCGGAGCCGTATTATTTCCAACAATAACGGTTGCTCTGTCGGAAGGTAATCCATAAGCATCTCTGTTCTGAAGGTAGGAATGACCCTCTTTTAATTCATAAACACGAGTATCAGGAGCGTCTGTATCGAGTTCAATCGCATCGATTAACGTGTTTGGTTCACCTGTATCATCGATGCTAAGGATAACTAATGTATCTCCACGCACCTCTTCCACATAATCCATCAGTTCTTGTGCATGAACTACGTGTGCCATAGCGATTATACAAAAAATTAATAGTAGTGTTATTTTTTTCATATTTAATTCTCCATTTTTTATTAGGCTGTCGGGTTTGGTTTAAGTTAAAGATGTAAATAGTTATTTATGTCAATTTCCGGATGAAAATTTTACAATCTGTATCGAATACCCAGCTCAAAACGTCTTGGATAATATGTAATGGCCGATCTGTTGTTCGCAATATTCCCGTCCGGTACTCGCCTGAATTCTCTGTAATTACTTGTTGGAGAGTGTGTAATATTCATTCCATTCATAAATATGCTTAATCCTGGCAGTGGTAAACGCTGTCGAAGGGTAAAATCCCATCCGTAGATATTACCTGTAAAGGTGTCTAATTCTGGCCGGGTTCCTACACTGGTGATCACGTTACCCTGCATACGGAATGACACACGGCCTGAAAATCCTTTGTAATCTGCTCCTACAGCAACATTTACCGTATGATCTCCCTGTTGCAGTAACCGTGCCGTACGAAATGTATCTATTTGAACAATATTAGGCTCAAATGTGATAGGATCTAATCCATCTACTACATTTCGTATTTGATGGTAATCCATCTCGGACCAGGTTCTTGTGTAATTTACGTTCAGAACCATTGAGTCGAACGGACGTGGCAGATACCAAAAGTTAGACTGCCACTCGAGCTCAACACCGTAAACCTCCGCAGGATTGGGATTATTCATATATACGGATATAGGGTCATTCGGTCTTACATTGCTGGTTTCATCAACCCCATCTCTGGGCCAATAAGCGTTTTCTGGTAAGTTTCGTCTCAAGATTGGGTTCGAAAGAATTACTCCATCCACATGTTTATAAAATCCTCCGGCAGTAAACAGCCCAATTCTGTTTTCATAAAATGACAAATATGCATCATAATTTTCTGATTCAGTTGGGACCAGATTCGGGTTACCGGCACTTCCGGATCTTCCGTCACGGCTGACAAAAATGGATGGCATTAATTGGTTATAATTGGGCCGGGCCAGGGTTTGAGTATATGCGAGGCGGAGATCCATCCAGTCTGTAAATTTGTAGCGTAGCTGCAAATTCGGCAGCCAGTGGTCTACACTTCGCTGTGCAGTATTTAGTGTATCCAGCTCGGGGGTAGTTAAATCTGTACGCCCTTCCCCGCTAAATTGAGTTTGCACAACATAGCTTCCGTCATAGTCCATATCGAAATGCTCATAACGAAATCCCGTGGTTACAGAAAGCCGGGAACCGACATCAAAATCAGCCATCATGTATCCTGCCGAGAGTACTTCATCGGCTTCATAATCAAATCTTCGGGAATCGGGTACATGCGGTTCACCCCATCCTCTTGGTGCAAGTTCAAAATATGTATCCATGTAATCGGTTCGTACCACCTGGGCCATTTCATACTGCCCGCCCAGAAAATTCGATCCTCGATTTGAGCCATAATCCGAATCCCAGAAATCGCTGAACCGGAGGGAAGCACCGGGATTTTGCACACCTATTTCTCTCAAAAAGTCATCTGCTGCTTCGTTATTACTACCTTCCGACAAGCGCGCAAAATATCGAGTAATATCACTTTCACGTGATCTGTAGATAACTTTACCCCCTGTTTTAATATCTCCGTTTATCAGACTTGTTAATTGAAACGGTATCGTGAAATCCAAATTCCCAACTACTTGTCTTTCCTTGAAATAATCGTCCTGTGTGGTTCCATTTCCGGCTGTTTGCCCCAGCCAGTGATCTTCATTATAATTTATTGCAAATACGCTATCAGGTGTAAATTCCCGTCTTCTTGTAAGGCTAATCGATTCAAACGCATTGCTTCCCGGAAAATCGATCGCATAACGTAAATCTGTTTCTTTCTGGCTCCTGGAATGTGAGAGGCCATATGTAACTGAAAAGAGATTAAAATCTTGTTCTCCCTGGAGCGCATTAATCAATAAATGTACCTGATTTACATCTCGCTCAGTTCTGAATTGTCGTTGCCCGCTTCCTAAAAGCAGACGGTCGAAATGGCGAACTAAATCGGAATTGGTAACCGCATAGGTGTTTTGTAAAATTAGAGTACCATTTGGCATATCATAATCCAACAATATGCTGCCACCATATTCTTCTGAAATACTCACCTCATCTCTATATTCAAATTCACTCATAGCATATGATCCCAGGCCATAACCGGGATCACCACCGGGATCTTCCCGTGACCAGATTGCATTACTCGCATCACCACCGCCATTAAAGCGTCGGGCGTTACCTTGTAAAAACACACCTAAATTGTCGTCAAGAAATCTGTTACTTACACTTGCCCATGCCTGGTAATTTCCATACGTACGATCCTGAGTATTTGCCGTACCCTGCAGCATTGCATCTGATCGAAATCCTTCAGGTGCTTCCTGCAACCTCAGATTTACTACTCCTCCAATTGCATTGGCATCCATGTCTGGGGTTACAGATTTAGTAACTTCTATACCGGCAAGCATATTCGAGGAAATAAAACCAAGATTTGTCGAACGGTCATTCTGATTTGTTGAGGGAAGCTGAATACCATTTACCATAACCTGGTTTAATTTAGCCTCCATTCCACGGATTACTACTTTATCACCGTCCTGCAAAGATATGCCGGGTAATCTGCTAAGTGCTGTTGCAGCATTATCATCGGGCAGCTCACGTATTTTATCAGCTGAAACCACATTTGTTATGGATCTGGAACTTATCTGCTGGTTAATTGCGCTGCGTTGCCCCATAGCTTGTGTCGTTACTACGACTTCCTGACCTTCAACTGCTTCCTGCTCAAGCGCATAATTAAATTCAAGAGTTTCACCTGCAACAATCTCTACCTCCTGCTCCACTCTTTGATAACCTATATATGTAATAACCAGCGTTTGTGTGCCAGCCGGAACTCTGCGCAGGATGTAATCGCCATCCGGATTAGTTGCAACTCCAATGTTTGTACCCTCTATCGTTATATTCACACCAATTAGTGTTTCACCCGTCAATGCATCTGTAATAGTCCCTTCAATTTGTCCAACCCCGTCCTGTTGGGCGAAGGCTAATGTATTGCATAGAAAAAAAGTAAATATACCAAATAAGATCTTTATGGCCTTCAACTTCATATCCTGCGAATTATAATTTTTCTGTTCTGTTTAAAAAGCGCTTTCACTTTTATGAATATATTAAATGGAAAGAATTAATAAAAAATTAATGAGCAATTTATTTATGTATTTGAGCAAAATTTTGCTCGTTACTGTCACCTGTCGTAATTATACTTGCTAAACCCAGTATAATTAGTTGCTAATACATAAAAGTATCTTTTTTTTCCTATATATGATTACCGTTAGTTACGATTACAACAGACTCCTCTTTCTTAGATAATGGATTATTTTACATTTTTTTGCCCAATTTCTAAACTTAGTTGGGATAATAACTTTTTCACAATCTTTTTTTCTTCTTTATGATTTTTGGTTTGGCTGAAGAAAATTCAACCGGAAGGAAACTCTCCTTTAAAGTAACTTTAAAACAGAAACATTTAGATGAGAAACTTAAAAACATAATCCGGTTTCTTGAACTTGCTGAATAGTTTTAAATATATAGTTAAGATAATTACTAACGGGCGAAAAGTACCATGCCTGGAAAAAAATTTCCCGGGTCTTTCGAAAGCGACCCGGGAAATAAATTAAATTTTACATTTATTTAATGAGCATCATCTGTTTCGTATCAACGAAAGAACCTGTCTCTATCCGGTAAAAATAAACCCCGGAAGAGAGATTAGATGCGTCAAAAGAAACAGTATAGGTGCCAGGAGATTGCTGAGAGTTAACAAGGGTCTGCACTTGTCTGCCAACTACATCAAATACTCTGATACGAACATCTGAAGTACTGGCAATATCGTACTGTATTTGCGTGGTTGGATTGAACGGATTTGGATAGTTTTCATACAGTTTAAACTGATATGGTGAATCGCTGTAAAGCTCTTCGTTCGACACTCCAACTACATCTGCCGTGTCTACATAAGCACGCAGCCACTCAAGGGCCGGCCGCTCCTCTCCGTTATTTCTAACAAGAAATGCATCCTGATCCTGACGCCACAAGCCCGGTCTCCATCCCCAGAAAGTTACACCTTCAACGGATTGGTGCTCCCAAAATACAGGAAAGATTCGTTGTATTGCCTGCAGCTGTACTTCGTCAGATTCTTCATCAGTTCCGTCCGGATCACCGTCTATATCCATTTCGGTAGCCTGAATCGGCAAGCCGGTTTCTCCCAGCATATCTAACGTTTCTCTCATCTGAGATGCTGTTCCTCTTGTTGAAAAAGCATGGGCTTGAACCCCGATAACGTCGATCAAATCCCTTTCCTGTAAGTCTTCAATAATATCTATATAGTTACTTGTAGCAGATGTATTGCCTACAATACCATAATCATTGATCATTAGCTTGGTTGTTTCAGGAAAGATATCTTGCGCCATCTCAAAGGCAGTAATAATCCAGTCGTGACCGGTATCACCTGTGCCGCCCAGGGCTTCGATGTAATTGGCTTCGCCACTTTGTCCGTCAGGCAACTGGTGATTGTTGGATCCTTCGTTCACAACTTCCAGGTAGTCAATCTCAGGATAGCGCTCTGCAACGAGCTCGAACCATTCTGTGATTTCTTCAAGCTGTTCTTCTGAATCCAGATCGTTTATCCATCCCGGCTGTTGACCGCCCCAAACCAAAACATGAAACCGGAATGGGTAACCATTATCTTTGGCCAGATTGTAGGATGCATCCAGTGCGCTCCAATTCATATTGTCGCGGGTGCCTTCCACACTTCCCCATTTACCGGCATTTTCGGGAGTTACCTGGTTCCAGTAGCTGGTAAAATTTTCTATTTGGGAACTGCTATAGATATTCCCCAGCCATTTCTCTTTTCCTTCTGCAATAGGATCCTGAGCAACCGGTTCCTCACGTGGATCAGTTTCTGAACCGGGTTCTCCATTTTCAAGATTTTCTACCGTGTAATAGAAATCCGAACGCCCAAAGGCGATTTTTTCAATCTCCAGACCGTCTTCACGGGCACCAATCTGGAGAGTATGCGTTAAACCATCTTCTGCTACAGTAAAAGTATCTGTGGGAGCAGATTGAAAGCCGTTTTTGGTAAGATTTACCCATTTCCAAACGCCTTCAGCTAAACCACCGGTCTCCCAGACTAAATCATTTGGCTCAGAATAACCGGCAGCAGCCAATCCGTTTACGACATTCCATTCCTCTGCATTTGCGGGATCCTTCTCACCAAAACCCAGGGGAGTAAAAAAGCTGTCATCATCAAACGTACCTGAACCCACACGGATTTTGGCAAACATATCGTATTCCCCGGCATCTGGAAATGTCAAATCATATGATGCTACACGATTTTCGCCGGGATAGTCAGCTGAACCTGTCGTTTCGTCGAAATCGGTTGTGATTGTAATATATTCCACTCCATCTTCGTCCAGAACCTCCCATTCATTCCCAAGCTCACCCGATTCAGCTTCAAAAACTAAAGGAACCCCAACTAATTTGGGATGGGTTATTCGTACACTGTCGATATAGATTGTCTTCCCTATGTTTTCTTCGAAACTAAAATGCAGGGGTGTTCGAACAGTATCTGCACCTGCGGGAACCGAAAAATTGAAGCTATACTCCTCCCACTCAGTGGTTAATGAGACATCACCACTTCCAATTCTGCCAAGCTCATTAAAATTATTAGCTTCAGTTTGTCCAACCGTGAAGTTGGCGGTTGCACCTGATTCAGAAGCCCTGGCCCATAGAGTAAATGTATACTGCACACCATCCTGAACCAAAACCGGTTCGTTTACGGCACCGAGGCTCCAGTCCTGCGTCCCTGTTCCTTCTACTGTTACAGCCAGTGAGCGATTTCCATCTTTTACAACACTATCAATAATGGCGTATGTACCCTCGGCACCATCCTGAACAAAAAAGTTCCATCCTTCAATACTGGTTGTGTCACCAGATGTGGTTATGTCTGATTGTTCAAAACTACCGTTTGGATTTACGACTACAGATTCTTCACCATTCTCATCACCATTATCGCCACCATCGCCTTCATATTCACGAACCTCTATATCGTCGATATAGAAAACATCTCCATTTTCATTATCCTCATGTGCGAAATGGACAGCAACAAGACGTGTCTCATCACTATCAGGCGAAAACATATCTGTCTCGAGTGTATGCCATTCGTCTCCTGTAATAGCCTGGCCCCACAACTGAGCCCCGCTCTGGGCATCGAGCTGAACGGTACCATCCTGATCTCCCCGAACACGGAATGAAATCTGGTAATCATTATCAGCGCTGAACTGAGTATCTGAATTCATGGCCTGTACATTCCAGGCGTCAATGCCTTCAATATCATTCAACGTTACCCGGAGTACGAGATTGGTGTCGTCCTCCGGATCTTGCACAACTTCAAAATCAGCATATTCTGTCCCTTCCAGTATCCAGCTTGTTATATCAGATGTTTGGCCTTCACTGGCATCAGAAAAATCTCCGTTTTGATTAATAATCTCCTGTGCTAATGCACTGGTGGAACCGGCCACCAGAAACATCAGCAGGTACAATCCTGAACTAATCGTATTTTTTATAATCATATAGATTCCATTCTAAATGTTAATGTTGTTTTTTAACCTCAGGTGTAATCTCTCTTTAAGTATTTGCAAAATCACGAGATTGTACTACTCTGAGTGATACGTTCTAAAACAGGAAGCGTCCAGTCAGAAAAAATAAAAAAGTCATTGACTTAACCTTCATGACCAGACATAAATTTTTTGCTCATACTCTACCTGTTTTTACCTAAGGTTCATTCGCAATTTAGTAAACCATCACTTTCAATACAAGAAAAATAAAAGCGCTTCTTAAATTACTTAATTAACTGTTTTTATTAGATTTGATGCTTTACCTAAGTATAAAAATGTCTTTTTTACACTAATTGTTGAAATACTATCAGTATATACTGCCTTTAGTTTCTTGCGCAAAAAAAAGATTATTATTTGCGCTATAGTATAAGATTCGGAAATTCATAAAACGAATTACTGATACCCACTTCACTGATTCTCTTGAGATCTCTTATGATGGGAGGCTATTTATATGCGGCAGTCAATTCTCCTTTATGTACATTCAACAGAGTTTTTAAGGTCGGATCTAAAACAATACCTGAGAGAATTTAACCATAAAATTTGAAGTTAAATCTGTAAAGACCTGAAATTTTTTCAGCTTCGAGATCAACTAAAAAATATATAATCGTACATCCTATATAATTACTGTCGATTGCATAATAATTTTAATAAAAAAAACCGGTTCCATTAAGAAACCGGTTTTTATTTTCTGTTTATTGGTTGGTCTACTTAATCAGAGTCATTCTTCGAGACTGTACAAAATTATCGGTTTGAATCCTGTACATGTATACACCTGAGGCAAGGTTGCTTGCATCGAATGAAACTTGCTTGACACCTGCTGACTGTGTTTCGTTTACGAGAGTCATTACCCGTTGCCCCAGTACATTAAAGACATCCAGTCTAACATCAACTGCTTCCGGCAATGTATAAGAGATGGTTGTAGTTGGGTTGAATGGATTCGGGTAGTTTTGTTCAAGCGAAAAGGATAGAGGCTGTTCGCCTGGCTCATTACTGGTGGCTTCTTCTTTTTCGAGAACGATATCATCAATGTAGATGGTTCCGCCATCATTTTCTTCCGAATTAATCTCAACCCCAAGACGCATTCCATTTTCTTCCTGGGCTGCGGTAGCTGTATAGGTGAAATCATGACGTTCCCACTCCGTTGACAGTGTGGTTTCTGGTGTATCCCATCCTCGAGCGCGTTCATACCCGCCGCTTGCCGGCATGCTGGCATAGAAGCGAGCAATACGACCATCTTCATCAGCTTTCAACCAAACAGAAGCCCGGTAGGTTTCACCTTCAACCACATTCATAGGGGCATTTACTGCCTCATTTTCGTACCAGTTTGTAGTTTCGTTCCATGACACGGTGAATGCAAGAGCCCGTTCATCGTCATCAGAAGCGTCATCAATTATTTCGACTGACGAACCTTCAGTTGATGATATGACCCATGCTACAGGTTCTGTTTCACCAAGATCACTGAACTGAAAACTTCCGTTGTAGTTTACTGTATCACCCACGGCATAGGGGGGTTCAGGAATTGGTAACGGACCTGTTTGAGGAGCAAGATTATCCAGCAATATCTCTCCGCTTACTTCAGATCCGTCACTGCCTACAATAACCTGCATTTCTATTTTGTGAATTCGGTCTGGGTATAGTTCACCGTCATGAGTTGTTTCCCAGTCAGGAATAGCAAAATCTTCAAGCAAAATATCGGCTGTTTGCCATTCGCCGCTCTCATCGCTGAGCACTTCGGGAACCGTATAATGCCACTGTTCGAGCTCTTCACCATTTTCACCACTTTCCACGTAGATCTTCATATTGAAAGTAGCTCCACCATCGTCAGGCGTTACTGGATCAAGCACTTTATAATCAAGTGACAAGGCATCGTATTCAGTTAGATCAGTAAGATTTTCGCCTTCGACCATCAGCTCAATATCAGCGCTGCCTCCCCAACTTTCCGTTGGATCTACAGTGTAAGTCCATTGCAAAGCAGCCTCTCCTTCAGTATTATCATCACTTGCCTGCAGGGTTTGGGCAGAGTTCTCTCCGTTTACCCAGCTATCCAGATCGTCTGGATTGTCGAAATTCCAGACAATATCTTCAGTGGATGGCGGATTCACCTGACCGTTATCATCTACAACTTTTTCAACTCTCAGGTAATCAATGTACAGTATATCGCCGTTGGCGTGAGTTTCAGCTCCCAGATGTACACCGACATGAATCGTTTGATTTTCATCGGCAGTAAACGGTGCCAGTTCAACCATTTCCCAGTCACCGCTCGAGATATCCTGGCCATACACGGCAGGAAGATCCCCCTCTGCATCCACACTCACCGTGCCCGCTGTTCCTCCTCCGGCATTTTCATATTTTACACGAGCTGAAATGATATATTCTTCGTTTTCTTCAAGCTCTATATCGGTATGTAATGGCTGAATATCCCATGGATTATCGGCACCCTCAATATCAGTTATCGTTGCCTGAAGAAGGTTATTTTCAGCATCATCGGGATCTGCAATCACTTCATAATCAGCCAGGTCGCTGCCTTCCAGCACCCAATTAGTTATATCACTGGTCTGGCCTTCCTCAGCATCTGAAAAATCTCCATTTACATTCACGATTTCTGTATCAGAACCGTTATCGCCACCATCGCCTTCATATTCACGAACCTCTATATCGTCGATATAGAAAACATCTCCATTTTCATTATCCTCATGTGCGAAATGGACAGCAACAAGACGTGTCTCATCACTATCAGGCGAAAACATATCTGTCTCGAGTGTATGCCATTCGTCTCCTGTAATAGCCTGGCCCCACAACTGAGCCCCGCTCTGGGCATCGAGCTGAACGGTACCATCCTGATCTCCCCGAACACGGAATGAAATCTGGTAATCATTATCAGCGCTGAACTGAGTATCTGAATTCATGGCCTGTACATTCCAGGCGTCAATGCCTTCAATATCATTCAACGTTACCCGGAGTACGAGATTGGTGTCGTCCTCCGGATCTTGCACAACTTCAAAATCAGCATATTCTGTCCCTTCCAGTATCCAGCTTGTTATATCAGATGTTTGGCCTTCACTGGCATCAGAAAAATCTCCGTTTGTATTGATTACATTCTGAGCATTTCCAATAGTTGAAAATGCGAACAGAAAGATCAATGAAAAAGAGAGACTAAGAGAAACGTATCGTTTATTCATAGTTGATCCTACTTTTTAATTTTAGTGTTGATTAAATGTATGAGTAAAAAAATCCGACTCCTTGTGATGCTGTGTTATCAAAACCGGTTTTTACTAAGCATTTCTTGGTAAACACCTTTCTCTGGATTTTCTAACGTCAGCTACACTTTTTGTTCATAAGACAAATATTGTCTTACCTTATGAGCAATTTAGTGAACCCAACTTACCATAACAAGTTATAATAAAAGCGCTTCTAAAATTAAATTAAATCATTGATATAATTGATGTTATATATATTATATGTCTCATTTAATTTTGAGAAACAGGAAAAAAGAAAAAGGACTAAACTATTTTGTGTGTGCAAAATATTGCCCAAAATAATTCAAATATTTGCTCAAATTAAAAGCGGGTTCATTTTCCTCACACCGGATGTGTAACAAAAAACAAAAAGCTGTTTCAGCTGCACTATTCTTTTGTAGAAG
>CAYOLE010000107.1:0-10674 GCA_964404705.1 uncultured Rhodohalobacter sp.
TGGGCGTAGTGATTTACTATTTGACCCGAACTATATTGGTACTTTTGATTCTTATGTTGAACGTTTTATTATTTCTCCATTTGGGCATTTAATTTCAGATTTAACTAAACGTCCAAAGCTATTTAGTTCCCCTCGACCAAGTGATTGGAATAATCCGAATTTAAAAGAATGGGTTAAGATAAATGGGAGAAACATTCCAAAGTATGCATGGCAGGTAATTCCTTTCTCAGAAGATGGTAAAATTAGGTAAGACTAGCCCATCAAAATCAAAACAGGAGTATAAAACTGTAACCGAACACCTGAAGTCAGCAAATCAGGAACTTACCGACCTCTAGCACGCCCTCCGGGATTATATGATGAATCTGGGCGACGATGTCCAGGAGAAAACTCTTAAATACTACTTTGCCTGATTAACAGTATGGCTCCAATTCAAGTTCCTGATTCTTATAATTATCAGCAGGAAATAAACAGCAGAAGCATATTGAAACGGGTGCGAGCAATAACTGAACGATCAGTTCTAAGTACATGTTGGGCATTTTTATAAGAGAGAAGCTTTCTAATTATAGAGCTATAAATTGAATAGAAATTATGGAATCAACAGAGTTTTTTATACTGCTTTTTGCACATCTAAGTTTTCTGATCCTCGGCTTTGGTTCTGTTCTGGTTACTGACCTGTATGGTATGTTATGGATGTGGGACCGGGTTCGTTTCAACCAAATTGTCAATGTAAGCGGTGTAACCGAAAAATTTATATGGACAGGCTGGGCCGGAATGGTGGCGGTTGGAATCCCTCTTATTATTTTAAAAGGTGAAGTTGACAACCTGATGTTACTCAAATTAGCTGCTGTCACCCTTATCGGCATAAATGGATACCCGTTACACCTGCTTCAGAAAAAACTGCAGGAATATAAAGATGAAGATGTTGTACCGGGTATAGTCTTTTTCCGTTTGATGTTTTCCATCTCTGTTTCACAATTAGGCTGGTGGAGCGCGATTCTGATCGGATTTCTTCACCGTCATGTGCAGAATGTTATTGAATGGCCGGAACAGCCGTGGCTTTTAATAGCCGCGGTCTTAGGAGGACTGTTAATCATTTGGGGTACAGGTGAAGCTTTATTATCACAGAAAAAAGATGAGGCTTACGTAGAAACCTGATTCAAAATCAATCTATGAATCAAATAAACACAGGATTGGGTAACGTGCTGTGCTGATCATGAACAGCAATGACAAACAGGCCGGAAAGAATAATTATGATCCCTATCATTCTGTTGCGAAAATTGATGCGCTCATTCATATAAAAGAAGGCGAATATTATTACAAAAGCAGCTTTGTCTAATTTGGATTCAAATTTAATTTCAGCCCTAATAAATACCCGCGCCGTTTAAACGCTGAGCCGTTAGTTGTACAAAGTTAGCCAACATAAATCTGTAAAGGTAGTAGAGTTGCTATCTGATCGAAGTCTTTATCGTTATGTAGCAGCTCCACTTCATGTTCAATACACCAACTTCCAATGAGCATATCTACAGTTTTTCGAATTGTGACGCCTTTCGATCGAAGAAATCGAAAATTAGATGCTGCTTTTATAGCCGGTGACTTCCCTCCCAGATGAACGCAGTCTAAAGGATCAAGCGCTTGTTTGGCTAATCTAAACTCATTATCACTATCAAATCCTTGCAGAATTTCGGTAAGGATAATATCTCCCATAAGAACTGACTGCTCAGAAAGAATTCGGTCGAGGCTTTCGGTTTGCTTGTTCTTAATGCCGTTGAAATAGTCAATCCATACGCTGGTATCTACTAAAATCACTTTTCATCAGTCCTCATATCTTTTAAATCACCTTTCCAGTGTAATTTTCCCCGTAAGCCTTTGATATTTTCCTGTTTCTTACGTTGTACTAATAACTTCAAGCCTTCTTCTACAGCATCTTTTTTCGTTTTCAATTGACTCACCCTCAAGGCTTCATTCATTAAGTCGTCATCGATTACTACATTCGTTCGCATATTTACATCAATTTAGTTAATGTGTATTTAAAATGAATTTATACACACAACTCGTAATATCCTAACTTATTGTACATCTATCATTCCTTCCAAACTACTCCGTCGACCTGCGGATTCGTTGTCTGTTCCTCTCATGATGGTATTTTTACATTTCAAATCAACAGTTATTAATAAGACCTAAAATTTTTAGAACGATTAAATATGATAAAATTCTTTTGGACAGCCTCGGACTCTGGCCGGCCTGCCGAAGCCTCGGCACTGACGGGTTGCCAAATTCAATGAATTATTAGCTCAAATCAAATCTATTCAATATGTTATCATTCAAAAGTTTAAAGTTTACCGGCTATGGAATCTGCTTCACTACTTAAACGATCGGCTGCCAGTTTGCTGCTTGTAATCCTGCTGCTGGCTGCTCCTCTCGCCGGTGTGATCTTCGCCGGGGAGTCACCCCTGCCCTACCTTCAATTTCCGCCGGAAACATTTCACGTTGAACAACCCGCCTTTTCATGGGCATTATTTACTGCGGTACTCCTTTTTATCGTTCTGACAACCTGGCCGTTCTGGAAACGGTTTTCAGCGGTAGAATGGAAACCGGTCCGACTACCCACTTCCCAAAGTTTCCCGGCCTGGGGTTGGATTTCACTGCTGGGTCTGCTGATCTTCTGGATACTGGCCTGGACCCGTTTTTCGTGGTTTGAACCGCTGCAGCGCCATACATTTTTCCCGCTTTGGTTCTGTTTTATCATTTTTCTGAACGCACTGGCAATCCGAGTATCCGGCCGTTGCCTGATGACTCGCCAGCCGGTATTCTTTGCACTGCTATTCCCGGTCAGCGCTGCATTCTGGTGGTATTTTGAATTCCTGAACCGCTTTGTGAACAACTGGCACTATACCGGTACGGAAGAAATCAGCGGCCTGCAGTATTTTACCGAGGCAACCCTGGCATTTTCCATTGTGCTGCCGGCCGTGCTAAGTATTCGGTTCCTGCTCCTTCAATTGCCGGTATTTAACAACGCATTCAGAGATTTCCCGCAAATGCCCTGGCTGCGTTCCAAAATGCTTTGGAGTTTTATTGCCCTGCTTTCAGTTGCCGGACTTATGGGCACCGGGTGGAAATCGGAATGGACATACCCGTTGCTGTGGATTGCGCCCGGCCTTCTGTGGGTAGCACACCAGCGATGGAAAGGTGTTCTCAACCCGTTGCTTAAAGATAGCTCGAACGGTGATATGACACTGGTTTGGTCGTCAGCAATGGCTGCTCTCTGCTGCGGTTTTTTCTGGGAGATGTGGAATTTCTACAGCGAAGCCAAATGGCTCTACAATGTACCGGGGGTTGAACGGTTTTACCTGTTCGAGATGCCCCTGCTTGGCTATGCCGGATACCTGCCGTTCGGAGTGATCTGTGCGCTGATCAGCCAATCTCTACTTGCCACACTTAACAGGGACAATACGATCACAGAAGAGCAAATCTGAAAGTTGAAGTTACCTTTTCCTGATTAATCGGCCACAACTCCCGATTTAATTTCAAGAATGCTGATGTTCAGTCATTCATCTGGCAACGCCGGATTACTATGGTTTTGGCTGACTTCCAAGGTAAGAGTGCCTCCTTCCCTCCAATGCCTACAATTAATTTTTTTGGTCCTTGGCTGATGATGAATGCTTAACCAGGAGGCTGAGTGAACATCATAAAGAATATTATCTGACTTTCTGTAGCTGCTTTCCTGCTTTGGTTCTTTAATCGTTTTGTTAACATGAGCTTCTGGTATATACTTGCTCAATGCGTCACATTAGGAGTTTTAACTTCTTTAGGTGCTTCAGCAGGCAGGTTATTAATAAAGTAAGAGACCTATGAATGAGAAAAGAAGTACCGACGGCAACGAAAATACTCGGAAAAATATCCTGGAGTGGGCAGTATTTACTGTGAGTATAGTACTAGTACTAACTGTACTTTCTTATCTGGGATATAAAACCTATACACACCAAACTTCACCCGCTGACATAGTAGTAACATACCAAGCAAGCCCGACACCCTCTATGCCCTATAGGTATCATCTTACAGTTAATAATGTTGGCGGTGAGACTGCTGAAAATCTCATCATTGCTTTTGAGCTTCAGCGAAATCAAACTATTCTGGAAAAAGCAGAGATTGAGCTAATATATGTTCCAAAAGCTTCTAAGAGAGAAGGATGGATTAACTTTTCGATAAACCCAGCGGATGCAGATTCAGTTACAGCCCATGTTGTAAGTTTTAAAACCCCGTCATAATAGGGATATTTTTATCTGCACCCCATTTGGTAGAAAATCAGAGCCGTAATTTACGATTCTGGGAGGAGGCCATGAATAATATCAAAGCGTTTTAAATCGGACGCGGACGGGGTGCGATCGGACTTGTGTGTGCGTGGAATTAATTTAGCTATTTCAAAAGAAACTCATAATCCCCGCGCCATTTAAACGCTGGGTCGTTATACTGCAAATTAGAAGACGTACCAACTATCAACCGAAGACCTCTAATGAAAATTATAATTGCGGTAACCATCTTTTTAAATTTGGTCATTATGCACGTGACGGCTGTAGGACAGCCTTGCCAGCAATGATTCTGATTCCACTGAAAAGGCCGTGTTCTATACAGTACGGCCAGTTGGCTAAAAAGGTGTTGGAACGGGGTGTGCTCAAGAGGTTTCCATCAAAGCAAATGTGTGCTCTGTAATAATTAATAGTACGTAAAAATTTTGTATTGCATCATTAAGAAATTGTGTAAATTTACATTTAGTACACCAAGGCATAAGATATTCGCCCACCACAGGTCATTGTAATAAGGACCAACCGGATAGAGTCGACGGCTCCATGTGTTTCGGTTGTTTAAACCTTTTCACACTTATCCAATGACTTCTTCTGCAACAAATCAGCATTGGGGTTCCCGAATGGGACTCATCCTTGCCATGGCCGGCAACGCCGTGGGCCTCGGTAACTTTTTACGCTTTCCCGTACAAGCTATTGAAAATGGTGGCGGTGCGTTTATTATCCCGTATCTGATATCTTTTTTACTGATGGGACTGCCCTTGCTTTGGGTAGAGTGGGCAATGGGACGATATGGCGGACGGTTCGGAAATCACTCCACACCATTCATATTTCAATCAATGGGTAATGGTTTGTGGATCTACGCCGGAACACTTGGCATTTTTGTTAACCTTGGGATGGCCGCCTACTATGTTTACATCGAATCGTGGACGCTTTCCTATACCTGGTATTCTATTACTGGTGTTTTTGACAACCTATCGCAGGGTCAGGTATCACAGTTTTTTGATGATTACGTAGATGTTGGCGAGGGGCTCTTCAACCTGCCGCTAATCGCTATTTTCTTTTTTGCTATAACGCTTGGATTGAATATTTGGGTTTTGTCCCGCGGACTGGAAGGTGGCATCGAGAAAGCATCCAAAATATGCATGCCCTTGCTGCTGATATTTGGTGCTATTCTGGCCATACGTGCCATCACACTTGATGAGGGAGAATTGGGAACCTCATACAGTGCCTCCATCGGCTTGAATTATTTGTGGGAGCCGAGGTATGATTCTCTGCTGCGTCCGGGCGTATGGCTGGCAGCAGCCGGACAAGTTTTCTTCACACTTTCACTGGGGATGGGCAGTATTATCTGTTACGCCTCATACATCCGCTCACGCCAGGATATTGCCCTTAATGCCATGAGTGCAGGATGGCTGAACGAGTTTGTGGAAGTCGTGTTAGGGGCTTCCATCATCATTCCGATTGCTGTAGGCTATATGGGGCTGGATTGGGTGGTGGAAAATGCCGGTTTTATGATGGGGTTCAAGACAATGCCGTATTTGTTCGAACAATGGGGACCGATTTTTTCGGCTCTTGCAGGTCTTTTCTGGTTTGGCCTTCTGTTTTTTGCGGGAATTACCTCCTCCCTGGCTATGGGAACTCCATTTACCGCTTTCCTGGAAGATGAGTTCAATTTCAGCGTGAAAAAATCTGCCGTTACATTCGGGGTGATTGTCGGCTTACTCGCACTTCCTTGTATTATTTTTTACCAGCAGGGTGTGTTTGATGAATTTGACTACTGGACGGGTACGGTTCTTTTAGTTGTGGTAGCATTTCTGGAAATCACTCTGTTTGCATGGGTTTTTGGCATCGATAAGGGTTGGGAGGAAGTTACCCGGGACGCTGATATCCACATACCGATCTTCTTTAAATATGTAACCTGTTACGTAACCCCGGTGTTTATTGGAATTGTGTTGGTCGGTTCCCTATTCAGTCCCGAAGCCGGAAACTGGATAGCCGCTTTTTCATCTTTCCGTTCAGGCGAAGGATGGCCCTTTGGAGCTGACAGTGTGATCTCTAAAATGTTCCACCTGCATGCAACTGAAAGTCAATGGTTTGTTGATGGCAATATGACCCAGCGCTTTATTATAGACATGGCTCGATTGCTGCTTCTCTCAATCTTTTTTGGGTTATCGGCGGTTGTATATAAGGCCGCTAAAAACAGGCTGATCAACCATTCAAATCTTTAATCAAAAAAATATGTCCCCTTCCGCAATGATAACGATGCTTGCTGTTCAGATAATAGTTGCTTCCATCACCTTCTATTTTATCCTTTTGGTTCTTCGAAAAAAACAACCAGATAATAACTCCGATTCAGAAAAAAAATTTTAATCCTACTACCATGAGACTATTTGAAAATGCAGATTATTCTTTTATCAGGTACAGACAAATTGGATATGGTTTTTCACTATTACTGATTTTGATTTCGCTGGGTACCATTTTCACACGTGGATTGCAATATGGCATCGATTTTAAAGGCGGAACCGAAGTCGTGATTAAGATGGAAAGACCTGTCCCGGTTACTGAAATTCGTTCTTTATTGGAAGAAGCATTAGGAGCTGAGCCAATGGTACGCAATTATGGATCTGACTATGAACTTCAGATTCGAACAACCACTATGGATATTGAGCTCCTGCGTACAAGCCTTCATGAAGTATTCAATTCGCAATTACCGGGTAATACAATCAGTATTATAAAGGCAGATACAATCGGTCCTGTTTTTGCCCGGGATATGCAGGATGCTGCGTTAATGGCAACCTGGTTATCCATAGTTGTGATTGCACTGTATATTTTTATTCGCTTTAAGAAGTTTTCGTTTTCATTTGTAATCCTCACGACACTAGTTCATGATGTTATCATCATATTGGGTATTTTTACTCTGTTTCATGGAGTCATGCCTTTCAACATGGATATTGATCAAAGCCTGGTGGCGGCTTTTCTAACCATCATCGGGTACTCATTGAACGATACAATTGTAGTATTCGACCGCATCCGTGAGAATTTGAATATTCACAAAAGAAAGCCCTGGGATGAAATCGTAAACACCAGTATCAATCAAACCCTGAGCCGGACGGTTGTAACCTCCCTCTCTACATTACTTGCCGTAGCCGTGTTGTTTTTTGCAGGCGGAGTAACCCTGAAAGGTTTCTCATTTGCTATCCTGACAGGTGTGATACTTGGAACCTACAGCACTATTTTTATTTCCTGTCCGCTGCTTGTGGACATCATCAAAAAACAGCCTGCTCCTTCAAGGCCAACATTAAACGTACTAAGTCCAAACCACAAGAAGCTGATTAATAAAGCCTTGGGAACAATCTCCGAAGATTGAGACTGATGATACATCAATATGATAAGATAAAAATGCGATTCTACTGAGGTGTTTTTCTGAAAAGCCTTGGACGAATATCGATAAAGGTGGATTCAAGCATCGGGGAGTAATTAAACCGCAGCTCGTTATACCTAAGGGTTAGACCGCACGTGAAACATTCATTTAGCAGCTAACGTAATTGTATTGCATTAAAAACTAATTGCCCAATCATAAAATTGCATGTGTAAATCAATACTTCTACCCTCCTTTGCAATTCCTGTATTAATATTTGTTTCCTGCTCTACAAGCGAAAATTTTCCCAACAATCAATCCATAGCTACTACAGTATCTGGCTTTTATGAGGGGATCCTTGAAAGCCAACAAAATGGAGAGGTGATGATCTCGATGAACTTACGTGCTGAAAGTAATACCCTTATAGGGACATTTATAACTCCCTTAGGGGATTTCTCGCTATCACAAGAGAAACTAACAGAAGACCAAATTGCCCTGCAGTTTATTATAGGAGAAGGAGATTTAGGTACAGTAACAGGTAATTGTAATACCAATAAAATAGAAGGTATATGGAAACTCAACGATGATGGAGGTATTATTTTACTTAACCGAATTGGTTCTGCGAAGCGCCCGTTTCAATCCGAGAAGGGGAGTAATTCTTGACTTTCTTAACAAATGACTGAAAGATTAGGATAGTTGTAAATCACTGCTGGTACAAAACAAAAAAGTTAGAATAAATAACTATGAACGATTTGCATGAAACTGTTGATCAGATTGAGCTTCACTCCATTGAAGGCATAAGGGAGTGTTTCTCGAAAGGAATTAGTCCAAATGATCATTTCAAAGGTGAGCCTCTTATCTATGAATTGACAAGTGAATATACCCGAACCCCCAGATTTAAAGATTGCGTGAAAGTCTTTGTGGATTATGGACTCAATTTTGATGACAAAATCCTGTTAGCCGTATTGCTGGATGACGCTCAATCACTCGACTCTCAATTAAGAAGTAATCCAGAATCTGTTAAAAGAGAATATTCATTACGTTGTGCTTACACCCCTTTGTATAAAGCAACACTGCTCCACATTTGTGCTGAATTCAACCATGTCTCCTGCGCTGAAGTTCTTGTCAGGCACGGAGCCGATATAAATGCAAAAGCAGGTCTTGATAAACATGGATTTGGCGGACAATCACCAATTTTCCATACAGTCAATCAAAATTCAAATAATTCCATTGATATGTTGAAATACCTTCTTTCCATATCAGCTGATTTGAATATAACAGTTACCGGCATAATCTGGGGTCAGGGTTATGAATGGGAAACACTGATTCCATCTGTAAATCCAATCAGTTATGCCATGATGGGACTTATTCCTCAAATGCACAGAGACGAAGTAACCGTATCAAAGGTTGTCACAACTTTGCTTCAACATGCTTATGGTATTGGATATCATCCTGAAAATGTACCGTGTGCTTATTTGAGAACTTAAAAATATTCTATTATACAGTTGCTAACAAGCCGACAGTGGCTGAAACTATGGGCTGAGTCATTCGTAAACGATTTAATATTTTATCAAGTTTCAAAGTTTTCATTCAACCATTCTATTATAACCCATGAAAAACGACCCCTTCCGACATGCAAAAATAGCGGGTTCTCGGTTCCCGCTATTCACCCGAATCACAGCCTCACAGGTTGCTATCTTGTCTCTATTCGTGATGGTGGGTTGCGTGTCAGGGCAGCCACATTCGAGTTCAAGCCCGGGTCCTGTTTACCAGGGTATTATTCCTATCGTCGATCATCACCAGCACATCATGAGCGAGCGGGCTATAGGTCCGGCTCCGGAATCGGCTCCCTTAATCGAATTGCCAACGGAGATTGCACGGGTAATTGACCACAGAAACGAGGTTATCACAAGCGGTGATGCCGGTGATCTGTTTGCGTCTGATATAATGGTACTCGACCCCACGAGCGGTGTGTGGCTGACAGGTGATGAGGGAGTGTCGGAAATCGTCGGGCTTTATCACTCCGGCACACGCTTTTTTGCGAACGGCTACACTCTGGGCGATTCGGTAGCTATAATCACCGGCGTAATCCGCTCCGGCGACAATGAGGAAGACGCCCTTACCTTCACGCTTGGTCTGAAGCAGGAGAGTGCCGGCTCCTGGCAAATCGCGTCGGAGGCAGCGAGCCTGGTCCCTCCGCGCGAGCTGGCCGTTCCGGTCACGGCGGATGACCTCATCTATATGATGAACGCAGTTGGGATCCAGAAGGCCGTGGTCCTACCCGTCGCCTATTGGTTTGGGGACCCTAGCGACGAGTGGTCGAATGAGCATGAGAATACACGTGCGGAAAATGACTGGGCGGCCGCCGAGGTGGCGAGATACCCTGATCGTCTCATCGCGTTCTGCGGCATTGCGGCATTGCGGGAGTATTCTGAAACGGAGATGCGCCGCTGTGCGAGTGATCTGCAGGTACAGGGAGTCAAGATCCACCTCTCCAATTCGAAGGTGAATCTGCACGATCCTGAACACGTCGCTGGCATGCGCAGGATTTTCGAAGTTGCAAATGAGCTCGGTCTCGCCATCGTCATCCATACACGGACCCATCGAAGTTTCGGCAGTTACGGCCGAGTCGAGGCCGAGATCTTCGTGAACGAGATCCTTACAGCTGCGCCGGACGTCATCGTACAGGTGGCGCATTTCTGGGGGGGTGGTGAAGTGTCGGAGGAAGCTTTGACCGTCTTTGCCGAGTTCGTTTCATCCGGCGATCCACAGGCGCGGAATCTCTACTTCGATCTAACGGAGGTGGAGCGGTTCTCCCACGGTTCGGAAGCTCTGGTCGCCCGCTACGCTCGAAAGATTGGAATGGACCGGCTCCTTTATGGATCCGACATGCAGGTGTCGCCGGCGCATCCGCCCTCAACTCTCGGCTGGAGTAAGATCATGCGATCGATCCCGCTCACTAACGAAGAGTTCGCCGATATAGCTGATAACATCGCGCCCTACCTGCGATAACAC
>CAYOLE010000108.1:0-10655 GCA_964404705.1 uncultured Rhodohalobacter sp.
TGATTTAGATAAATCCCAACTGATGGAACTTGCAAGTGAAACAGTTCAAAAAATGGAGGAACTTACAGGCGCAGAGTATCCATATCGTGATCTTCATATCGTGATGATGCAGGATCTTGTTTGGGAACACCGCACATTTGGAGCAGGTTCTATCCTGACTGACGTGAAGTTTTCAGCTGATGATCAAATCAAATATGGAGTTATAGGTCAATGGGCGGGAGTTATGCTTCGCGAAATGCAGTGGTCTCAGCCTGAAGCTTTACAGCTATTAATGGGATTTTTTGCAAATGAACTTGATGTAGAAGCCGTTGAAAGAGATACCATGCAGGATTGGGATTCGCTATACAAAGCAACTTCACTGGATAATATTGATCGTTTTCGTCATTATCTGCAGAATGGTGAACAACTGGAAATGATCCTTAACGAATCGCTTACATCAATTTTTGATCAGCGTGACTATCCTGTCAGCTGGGATGATTTTTCACGTGTAATATACAGAACTACCGGCCAGCCGATACATGAAAAACCGCATTTTGAAGAACCGGTAGTTGAAGAAGATCAGATCTATCATTACCAGGTAAATATTGAGCACGCAGAGGAAGAGAATGAAGTGTTGATCCGGTTCCAGGCACTGGACGATGCAGTAGAAGAGCTCGTAACTGTAAATATAAATGAGTACAGTTTTAATGACAATCGCGAGCGTGAATTAACATTTACGGGTTCATCAGATGAAATTGTTTTGAGTGTACCGGCAGGTGTTGAAAACCTGGTGCTCAGCATTAATGAGCGGGATGATATCCGTCTTGAAATGCAAAAACCATTCATGTTCTGGCTTTATCAGTTAAGAAATGGAGAAACGGAAGATCAGCGAATAGATGCCGCAAAAGGTCTGCGTGACTATTCTGATAACCCTGATCTGCAGCTCGCCCTTCTTGATATCATTGAAATGGAAAACGATCCCGATGTCTACGCAGAAATTGTAAGAACCCTGTCCTTCGTAACCAGTGGAGCAAGTGGCACGTCCCAGCTTTTTCTTGACAGAACAGGGTCCGGACAGCCCGAAAATGTAAGAACAGAGGCTGTGAGGGCCCTGGCTTCCTATAACGAAAATGACATGGTGATCAGCGGCCTGCAATCTATCATCCGTTCAGCAGAAGCTGGAAATCTGCGGAAAGAAGCGATCCACTCACTCGCGGCTGTAACAGATCTTGCACGGTTTACAACCATCACAGAATCGATGATACTCGAAGAGTCGGTACTAAATGAGGTACCGCTGCTATTGGAAAATCTGGCTGCAAAAGGCGGCGAAGAAAAAGCTGTTCAGCTGTCACGAACATTTCTGAGCCGTGAATTCCCTTATGATATTCGCAGCCGTGTTCTTCGGCTGGTATTAAACCACGATCAGTCGCAGCAGGGGTGGGAAAGACGAATTGAGCCGTTGTTAAATGACAGCGATCCGCGAATCCGATATCTGTCTGTGGGTGGCCTTCAGTACGTGTCGAATCAGAAGAGGGAGCAGCTTATCGGCATCCGCCTGGCGGATGAATTTGATGCAAGAGTATATCGGGCGATTGAAGAAGCAAGGTAAGTTGTTTCTTAGGTGAAAGAGGGCTTATCACCGCGATCTCTCATCCTATTTATTTTCATTGTTGTAATCGTTGGCCTCGTTTGGATTCAACGGTTGCACCAGTGCAATCAAATCCTCCCCATCGTGATTGGATACGGCTGTGTACCAGTAATCTCCCCATTTCCAGGAAACCACGTGTTTACCATCAATTTCTTTTATGTGATAATCATCGTTGGTGTTACAGTTTTTCACTGCTTCGGGATCACGCTTCATTTTGTAATCTTTCTTAAGATCATCCAGGCGAAATGCAAATATATGCACAGTTTCATTAATCTCATCCTGATAGAATTCAAGTACGGGAGTATTAAAACCCTCGACGAACGGGGCATAGATTACTCGTCTTAAACTTGCCCCGTTTATTTCCGGAAGCCTGGGTTGATGAGACATCTCATCATTTAATAATTGCGATGCGTGACTGAACGAAACAGGCCGGAACGATGCAACAGATGTAGAAATGTGATCTCCTGAGTTAAAGTGTGAGAGAGCCATTTCTTCAATTCCATCGGTATAAAAATTATTGGATGAAGATTTATCGAGCAATTCTATTGTCAGAATTGATAATACTAACAAAACCGCGGCAGCGGCCAGGTAACGGCCGGTTTTCTTTACACTGAAATGCGGAGAGGGTTTATTCACACTCCTGCTTCGTTCAGTTTCGGATGTTGATTTTTCAGGTGCTGATTTCTCAGATACTGATGATGATGATAAGGTATTATCAACTTTCGAATATTCTGCCTGCTCCCATTTCATATCCTCTATCATCTCTGATATCTTATTTTTCAGGTGGTCAGGAGCTTTTGCAGGTGAGTATTTTGTTTTCAGGAGCTGCTTTACAAAAATCAGGCTTTCATACTTTTTTCGAACCTCCTCATCTGTTTGAATATACCTGTAGAATACAGTTTTTTCTTCCTCAGACGCTTCATTATCTACGATGAGGGGGAGTAAATATAAAGCTTTCTGTCGGGTTAACTTCTTCATGATTCAAACTGCAAATCGTACTTCATCCAAATAAATCCTCGAAGAAAGCCACTGGAGGATTTTTAGGTGGGTTAATGCCCTTTCGGATAATTAACAGCTCACAAAGCTTAATCATTCAGATGGATATAAAACAAATATCCGCAGAAATATACAAAATGAGATTTGAGTATAAAAAAACCCCGCTTACAACTGACGGGGTTTTTTCTCAATTTATAATAAACTTGTTACGATTACATATTTTTGATGATTTCATCACCGAATTCCGAACATTTAAGCAGAGTGGATCCTTCCATCAGGCGTTCAAAATCGTAGGTAACACGTTTGTCGCTTATTGCTGCTTCGAGTCCTTTTTCGATTAGGTCAGCAGCCTCTCCCCAGCCCATATAACGCAACATCATAACGGCTGATAAAATAAGTGAACCGGGATTCACTTTATCCTGGCCTGTATATTTAGGAGCCGTTCCGTGAGTGGCTTCAAAAACAGCTACACCGGTCTGATAATTGATGTTTGCTCCGGGAGCAATACCAATCCCGCCCACACACGCGGCAAGTGCATCAGACACATAATCGCCATTCAGATTCATGGTGGCTATTACGTCATATTCGGCAGGCCGTGTAAGAATTTGCTGGAGAAACGCATCTGCAATTACATCCTTGATGATTATGCCGTTCGGCAATTCGCACCATGGCCCGTCGCCAATCTCTTTCGCATCGAATTCTTCTTTGGCCAGTTCATACCCCCAGTTTTTAAAACTGCCTTCCGTAAACTTCATGATATTGCCTTTGTGAACAAGAGTTACGCTTTTACGGCCCTGCTCAATGGCATATTCAATTGCAGACCTCACTAAACGTTTGGTTCCCTCAATGGAGATCGGTTTAATTCCGAGCGATGATGTATCAGGAAAACGAATGTTTGTAGTACCCAGCTCTTCAATCAGAAAATTTTTCAGCTTATCATTTTCAGGAGTACCGGTCTGATACTCAATGCCGGCGTAGATATCTTCTGTATTTTCACGGAATATGACCATATCTGTTAATTCCGGTTGCTTCACGGGACTTGGAGTACCAGAGTAGTACTTTACAGGACGAACACAAGCATAAAGATCCAGTTTTTGACGGATCGCAACATTCAGTGAACGAATACCCCCGCCAACCGGAGTTGTTAACGGGCCTTTAATGCCAACTTTATATTCTGTAAAAGCTTTAAGAGTGTCTTCGGGCAACCAGGTATCTTCATCATATATATCCAGCGCTTTCTCACCAGCGTAAACTTCGAACCAGTTAATTTTTTTCTTTCCGTTGAAGGCCTTTTCAACAGCACTATCCACAACGTTTTTCATTACAGGGGAGATGTCGATACCAATTCCGTCACCTTCTATATAGGGAATAATAGGATCGTCACCGACATGAAGCGTGCCATCTGATTTCTTTTCGATGACTGTTCCTTTTTCAGGTTTATTTAGCTTATCAAAACTCATCTTTTTGATTTTAGTTTACGTGTTAGTTTTGTTGAAAATAGTGAAAAATTAGCCACATTGCTGATTGTTCGATTAATAAATATTACTGGATTCGACTGCACATTCATCATCTCAAATGGTATATTTACAATGTAGTTGCCAACATGTCGTTAAAACTGAAACGAATGGAAGTATTATGATTAGACCGATGTTTGGCCACCGGCCACAACCCCGAAGATTCAACATGCCGCTCCGATATTATAATCCGGAGGAAGATGAAAAACGGAAGAAGCGTATCCGTATAAAAGTGAGACGCCGCAAAGACAGATATGCCGGACGCCTTCTAATTTACATTGTCGGGCTTTCAGTTGTTGTGTGGGTAATGTCACTGCTATAGAAATTATAATTACGTTTATCAGAACCATTTGAAGAGTACAAGTAGCGAAAGGGCGGATTCGATTATAGAATCGATGCCCCCGGAACTTTCGAATAAAATTGCAGCAGGCGAAGTTATTCAACGCCCTGCGTCTGTAGCCAAAGAACTTCTCGATAATGCAATTGACGCCGGTGCTGATCGCATAAAACTTATTGTCATGCAGGCCGGACGTACGCTAATCCAGGTGATCGACAACGGGTGCGGAATGTCTGCCAGTGATGCCCGGCTTTGTTTTGAGCGCCATGCCACATCAAAAATAAAATCCATAGACGACCTCTTTAAAATCCGAACAATGGGTTTTCGTGGTGAGGCAATGGCTTCTATTGCGTCTGTATCGCAGGTGGAGATGAAAACCAAGCGAGTTGGAGATGACGCCGGTATACTTCTCGAAATCTGGGGCGGTGAGGAGAAAAAATTTGAACCTGCTGCCACCGACAACGGAACATCCATTGCTGTCCGCAATCTATTCTACAATGTTCCCGCCAGGCGGCAATTTCTCAAAACAGATTCGACAGAACTTCGTCATATTATTAAAGCATTTCATCATGCAGCCCTGGCAAATACAGACCTCTCATTCGAGATGCACGCGGATGGCGATTTACTATATCAGCTGCCCGAACAATCGCTGGAACAGCGAATAACCGAGCTTTTTGGCAAACGTTATCGTGCAAGTTTAATTCCGTTTAGTGAGGAAACCAGCTACGTAAAAATCAGAGGGGTATTAGCTGATCCAAAACTTGCAAAGAAGAGCAGGGGAGAACAATTTTTATTTGTAAACGGAAGACCTTTTCAGCACCGGTATCTAAGCTATGTAATCTTAAGTTTATTTGATGCGTGGACCCGAAAAAATGAATATCCATTCTATGCAGTCTTTCTTGAAATCGATCCGGCAATGGTGGATGTAAACGTGCATCCTTCAAAAATGGAAGTAAAGTTTGAGGATGACCGAAGTGTTGTTCAGCTGACCCGTTCTGTCGTCAAAAAAGCGATTAATGAGTATTTTGTGGTCCCGGATGTGGATCGGGACCCATCCGATCACAGGAATGAATCATTTGATGTTAGTTTTGATCATTTTCAAAACCGGGATTCACGCTCCACTCCATTTTCAGGGTTTGAGAGTGGCAGGGGTAAACCAGGTGCTGGTAATCATTTTAATTTTCCTTCGCGTATTAATCAAAGGGAACGGATTCCGGATGGCGGCACAAGTGCCAATCAGCTGTATGGGACTCCAACCGATCAGAAAAATGCAGGCTACAGAGAAGAGCAAAAATCAAGCCCGGGTGAACCGCAGAAAAAAGAGAAGGGATTTTGGCAGTTGCATAACAGGTTTATTTTAACACAAACCCGAACGGGGCTTTGCGTCATCGATCAGCATGCCGCGCATAAACGGATTATATACGAAAAAACCCTGAGCGCCACGGAAGAATCATTGCCGGGAACACAGCAGCTGCTCTTCGCGCAAACAGTGGAACTGAATGCAACCGAGTTTTCTCTATTAAAAGAGCTCCACAATATAATTCAGCGCATGGGTTTCAGTATTGAGCTGCTAAGTGGTAATACGGCAATTATCAACGGAGTACCCGCTGATATAGTAATTGGGGATGAACAGGGCGTACTGCGCTCCATGCTGCAACAGTACCGAAGTCTTGATAAAAAATTGACTGTAGATGCCAGAAATAAAATTGCCATTGCATTTGCTGCCCGTACGGCCATTCCAAGAGGAAAAGCTCTCAGTGAAATTGAGATGGAAATGTTGATAGATCAGCTCTTTGCCTGTGAGGAGCCATACCATGATCCGCTTCAAAAACCAACACTTATCTATATGCCGCTGGACGACATTCAAAATCGTTTTCGGTAATTCCGCTGTTATCTATTATCAAAGATGGTTTTGTTCAAGCTCAGGAAATATTTCTTTTTTTCATGAGATTCTGAACGATATATTCCAACAAGTAAAGTTTGGCAGGCCCCGGATAATCAGGCCATTCTATTTTAAATAAACATTCTCCAATTTGAATATACTGGCAGTTGAACCTTTTTTCAGCGGATCACACAAAGCTTTTTTAGAAGGCTTGCGGGATAATTCCGCCCACAACATCATACCGATCACCCTCAACTACCGGGGCTGGAAATGGCGAATGCATGGAGAGTCCGTAAAACTGGCTGAGATGACATCGCATGTTGAAGAAGAGATTGATCTTTTACTGGTGAGCAGCATGACAAATCTGCCGGCATTTCTTGCACTTACCAACCCGCGGTTTGCCTACACACCAAAGGTTATGATGATGCACGAAAATCAGCTCACCCAGCCGCTGCCGCAAGGAGAGGAGCGGGATATGACCTACAGTTACATTAACTATCTGAGCATGCTCTCAGCCGATGAGCTGTTGTTTACCACCCGTTTTCATCTTGAGGATTTAATGAATGAACTGCCAAAATTTTTAGATCATTTTCCGGATGATAAATATTTAAATACAATTGATGATATCCGTGAAAAAAGCCGGGTATTCTATCCAGGTTTAAATCTTAAAGTTTTTGATGAACAACCCGATACACGTTCACAAAATAAGAGGCCGGTGATTGTCTGGAATCAGCGCTGGCAGTTCGATCGTAATCCCGGAATGTTTTTTAAAGTTCTGAACCGGCTGAACGATATTGACCTGGAATTCGACCTTATACTTGCCGGAGATACAAAACATCAGAAACCGTATGAATTTGAAAATGCATGGAAACGATTTGGGGATCAGATCACCCATTTCGGATATGTTGAAAATGTTGAAAGTTACAGCAAATTACTTCATTCGGGCGATATTGTTGTATCGACAGCAACACACGAGTTTTTTTGTGTCGCCATTATGGAAGCGATCTATTGCGGTTGCCATCCGCTTGTGCCAAATGCCCTGCACTACCCTGAATTGATTCCGGATACCCTTCATAAACCGCTTCTGCATGCACCGGTATTATACGATACCGAGGACGATCTGTTCACAATTATGAAAAAGCTCCTGACCCAGGAAATAAAACCTCTGCCTAAAACATCTCTGCAGAATATAAATAAGCACCTGGACTGGAGCAGGATGATAAATAAATACGATCGTCTCTTTGAAGAGATTGGACAAAAATCGGAAGTGAGGATTTAATCTGTGCCAAGAAAACTGAGAAGCGCCAAAGTCTTATTTTAATCGTAACTAAGGCACAGGAACCGTTGACAGGATTTTAGAGATAATATCTTCACTTGTAATCTCTTCAGCTTCAGCTTCAAACGTGGGGATAATTCTGTGTCGAAGAACATCCATTGCTATAAATCGCACATCTTCCGGGGTAACATAAGCCCGGTGCTCCATAAAAGCATGCGCACGCGCGGCAAGATTCAGGTTGATGGATGCACGCGGCGATGCTCCGAAATTGATGAGGTCTGCCAGATCATCCATTTTGAAATTTTTCGGTTTACGTGTGGCAAAAATCAAGTTGATAATGTATTTCTCAACTTTTTCATCCGTATAAATTTCATTCACAACTTTTCGTGCGTCTAAAACAGTCTGTGCTGTGATGACGGGCGAAACGGCTGGTTTATCCCCTGTTTTTGCCATCCGGCGCATAATTTCAAGTTCTTCGGTCTCGGATGGATAACCGATTTTCAGCTTCAGCATAAACCTGTCGACCTGGGCCTCTGGCAGAGGATAGGTACCTTCCTGTTCAACAGGATTTTGCGTGGCGAGCACCAGGAAAGGTTTATCAAGAGGAAAAGTGGTATCACCTATCGTAACCTGTTTTTCCTGCATTGCCTCCAAAAGCGCGCTCTGGACTTTTGCGGGCGACCGGTTGATCTCATCAGCCAACACAATATTTGAAAAAATCGGCCCTTTTTTTACCGTAAAATCACTCTCTTTCTGATTATAAATCAGAGTACCGATTAAGTCGGCAGGAAGCAGATCGGGTGTAAACTGAATTCTCTGAAATTTCGTGTTTATGGACGTTGCCAGTGAGGAGACGGTTAAAGTTTTAGCAAGACCGGGCACCCCTTCCAGCAAAACATGTCCGTCTGCCAGCAGACCGATTAGCAGCCTGTCGATCATATATCGTTGTCCAACAATCACTTTTTCAAGTTCACGATAGACTTCATCGATAAATGCGCTGCTTTTTTCAATTTTTTCCCCCAGTACCTGCATATCTATGGATTGTTCCATCAGTGTGATATTTTTTATCGCATTAAGTTCAGGTTTTACTATCTTCAGCATGAATTTTGCGGTTTAAAAAAAAGAATAAACTAACAAATCCACAATTCAAACCGCGCTAAAGGTAACCTTTATTTTGGCATGATAGTATGATTCATTTACTAATTTTACAATCAATAAAACAGCTTCGGTTTTGGGATTAATTGAAGCGATTTATTTAGGCATTCTACAGGGCATCACAGAATTTTTACCGGTAAGTAGTTCAGGCCACCTTGTTCTTGCCAGGTCACTTTTTGGAGGTGTTGATGAACCTGGAATAACATATGAAATTGTTGTGCATTTCGGTTCATTCTGCAGTATCGTTGTTTATTATCGAACCTTAATTTATGAAATTCTGCAGGATCTGTTTAAGAGCATGACACCTACGGCGATTCGTGAAAAGAGATTCAAAGAGGATGAAAATACCCGCTTATCGTTGATCATACTTCTTAGTATGATTCCCGCACTTATTGTTGGCTTTACTATGAAAAGCTCAATAGAAGAGGCATTCACAAATCCCTTTTTTGTATCTATTATGCTGCTTATTACGGGATCAATCCTTTACAGCACAAAATTTGTGGGAGCACTTACCAAAGACGTTAACGCTAATCGCGGATTTTGGATGGGTGTGGCCCAGGCATTTGCTATTTTACCCGGAATAAGCCGGTCCGGTTCAACAATTTCACTGGGCCTTTTGCTTGGAGTAGAACGCGAGAAAGTGGCTAACTTCTCCTTTTTGATGGTATTACCCGTACTCGCCGGGGCAATGTTGCTCGAAATTCTTGATCTTGTCGAATTAGGTCAGATAATGATTCCAGTTGGGAGCCTTATAGCAGGATTTTTCTCGTCATTTATATCCGGGTATTTAGCACTTACCTACCTGATTAAATTGTTGAAGAGAGAGAAGTTTTATTACTTTGCATATTACTGTTGGGCAGTTGGTATTTTTGGTTTAATATTTTTCATATAAACTTTGAAATTGAAACAAACTCCTTGAAGCCATTTTTAAATTTGGCTACCTTGAAGGCTTCAATATAAAAGAACCTACCGAATGGATATTTACGCTTTTGTAATTCTTGCAGTTTTAGCGATCGCCAGCGCTCTGGGGTTGATTCTTAATAAGAATACTATTAACAGTGCACTTCTGCTTGTGATTAACCTTGCCACGATAGCAGGAATGTATTTGCTGTTGCATGCCCAATTCCTGGCAATTATTCAAATTTTAGTATATGCCGGCGCTATAATGGTGTTGTTCCTTTTTGTGATAATGCTCCTGAATGTAGAGGATGAAGAAAGCTTATTTGATAAATTTAGAGCGAAATATCTTATTGCTTTTCTTTTGGGAGTGGTCATCTTCGGTCAGATTCTCTACAGCTTGGGAGGCATAACAGATATGTTGCCTGAGATTTCAACGGATATGATTTTTGTGGGAACCGTAGAAGCCGTAGGCGAAGTCCTTTACACAGATTATCTTTACGCTTTTGAACTCACTGCTATTCTGTTAACAGCAGCTGTTGTTGGTGCATTAATGGTGGCCCAATATAAAGTTAAAATAACTGAAGGTTCTGAATGATTGGTATTGACTGGTATCTGGCACTAAGTGCCATACTTTTTATAATTGGTGTGATCGGGGTGTTGATACGCAGAAATGCGATTGTAATTTTTATGTGTGTGGAATTAATGCTCAACTCTGTCAACCTTTCATTAGTTACATTTAGCGCTTATCACGGAGATATTACCGGCCAGATCCTGGTATTCTTTTCACTTGCCGTTGCCGCAGCCGAAGCTGTTGTAGGACTCGCTATCATCATCACAATTTTCAGAAATAATCTTTCAGTTGATATCACAAAAGTGAACCTGTTGCGCTGGTAACTCAATGGGTTCATTAGTTTAGTTGTTATTTGTGATTTGTTATTGGCATACTGAAATTGAAGCCATGATAATCA
>CAYOLE010000109.1:0-10649 GCA_964404705.1 uncultured Rhodohalobacter sp.
ACGGGTCAACTCCGGGGAGATCAGTTCGTTTGCTGCGGCAGAGAGGTTGATTGAGAGGTACAGGTCAACAATCTAATCAACCACATTCTAATAAATTACATTCTTCCACCTTCTTTGATTACTATTTTTTTTCCAAATTTGAATCGTGCTTGATCCTGATATAGTGGCCACTCGTTCATCATCTATAAACATGATTTTATTTTCATAGTCATGATTTGGCCTATTTCCATTTTCACCGGATATAATATCTATAATATTGGAATTCTCAATATCATAGGTATAAACAGAGTATCTGCCTGATAATGCCAGAATAGGTTTTTCCGGGTGAAAATCAGCTCTTTGTCCGTTGTTGATTAAATCCATCCTCTCCCAGCTTTGTGTTGAATAAATATGAGTAGAACTAAAATTGGATACAAAAGCGACATAATTTCCGTCTTTGCTGAACTGATGATCTGTTACATTCTGCGAAACCAAGGATAAACTTTCAATCACAGATCCATTTTCTGCATCCATTATAAACGGCAGGCCGTTATTAGCATGAATGAAATTACCATCCGGAGAAATTGCGATGTTCTTGTATAAGTAAAAGGTGGGAGTACTATACTCGGCGAAAAGAAAATCTGCTTCATTCGTATCTAAATTCCACTTTTTCACAAAACCCCGACCACCGGTGCCCACGATGAATGAGTTGTCCGCACTCACGTCTAAATTGAATACGGCAGCTGCATTCACAACTGCATCATCAATAATTTTCTCAATATTTTCCCCGCCCGGAAAATCAGCTTTGTAGATAGAATTATCTGAGGGAACTGAAAAATAGATCCTCTGATCGTCAGAACTAATTGTAATATCTGAAATTTGCTCTCCCGAAATTTTTATTTCACTTATGATCTGATGCGCCTGAATGTCCGTTACCAAAATCGAATTCCCCTCCCCTGACCGAAAAGATACTGCCACGAGGTAATTTTTATCTGAGCTGATTTCCATGGATGTAACATAGTTCATGCCCGTACTGAACGAATAATCCACGGTATAGTCATGAGAGTAGACAAATGTAGCGGGTTCACTGGGATTGGATGTCACTGTACGAACTCTGTAGACTGGATTCTTACTTTCACCTACATCAGTATCGGTAAACTGAAAGTTTCTCCCGTCAGCATCGACCCGTACAATTTCAACATACCTGTCGGGGATTATTGAATGTGGTTTTTCAATGATAAACTCTTTTATGAGATCCCGATCATTCCCAAAACCTGAACCATAGATAGTGAGAGAATTGGGATCATTCTGAGGTGTATAAGAAATTGCGATAACAGGTTGGGAAATATCAATATGTTCAGAATCTTCTACTGACTCACTCGCCCCGTTTTCAGTTACGAATCTTAATTGGTATCTGCGAAACTGATTAATCATGGAATCTTGAGTGTCATCAAGAATCAATGAATCGGTATAAGAAGTAGTTTTTGCCGGAAGAATAATAACTACATCTTCATCAAAGGCCTGACGCACCAATTCAATTTCATTTGCGAAAAATGCACCTCTCTCCCACGAAATCTCCCAATCCTGCTCATTCAAAATATTGATTTCAAGATTAAACGGTCTAAAAAATGAAGCCGTATCAAACGTAATTTCTTTTTCCACGATTGCTTCATCAATTCCATCGCTTTCAATAATCCCGGTTATGGTATATTTCCGGTTCTCAAAATCGATATCCACCAGCGGATCATTATATACATGCTCAATTTCTTCAGCAAGTATCCTCACCGTACTCTCCTGCTTCTCGGATATCACGTTTTCCGAAGAGATGATGAAATGAGTATAAAATGGAACGTCAACATTCCACGAAAGTTGAAGGCTGTTACTTTCATCCAGAAATTCAAACTCTTCGTTTGATATCTTGCCAAAGGTAAGTTCCGCATTCGTACTTCCATAAAGAACATCCTCTTCTCCCTCCAGTTCAATGTAGGAGGAGAGCCTGTAATAGGTGTTCTTTCTCACTTCACGAGTTGAATCGATATACTGAAGCTCGCCGGCTTCAAGCTCGGCTATTTTTTTGAAGCTTAATGAATCGCCAAGCGATTTTTCGATTACATGTTTATCCACGATATCGTCAGGCGTAGACCACTGCATCCTTATATTTCCGCTTTTACCAGTCTCTGCCCGGAGTCCGGTTACTGTTCCGCCAGCAAATACGGATGATGCAGGGTCTTTTATATTAAGTCGTTCAAAACTATCTGAAGGTGTATCGCAGCTTATAACGATTATAGAAACTGCACCAAGAAGCAGTAGAAGTTTTTTCATAGATGATATTCTTAAAAGGAAGATTTTACCCCGATTACCGGCTGCTGATATGTGGAGTCGAAATCGAGGTAGGGATCTATTTTCTGGCTTTCATCCCGGTATCCTATTGACGGGGCAATAAATCCGTCTACGATGTTCACCAGGTACAGAATTGTTGTTCCATAGAGTATCCGGTTTCTTACAACAGACAAGTTTACTGATTTATCAAAAGCTTTTTTTGCTTCTGTTCCTAACTGAAAAGCTTCTCCAGGACTATTCGCACGTCTGTATAGAGTATTGAGCCTCTCGAAATCGGCTTTTGCATCCTGGTAAAGCGTTTCATATGAATATGCCAATGCAGCCCCTCCAAGTGTAAACACTGAAAATGCAACTGCTTTCAGCGTCTGCTTTTTATAAAGCTGGCTGCCCCCGGGCAGCAGGCTCAGCGTCCTCGCTTTCGATCTGGAAGGCTTTACATAGCGTTGATGAAAATTGAAAGGCACCTCTTTGCCGGGCGAAAAGCTTTTGCTAAATTCTTCTCCGGAGAGGTGCACTCCCCTGATTTCAAATCTTCGAGTTGTATCAACCATGGCATACTGCGTTCCGGCATACTCTCCATCCAGAAACAGTTCCGTCTCCGGATCGGATAAAATAAAGTTATTTGCGCCCCAAAATAGCCGGGGATAGCTGCTGCGCCGGCTCATTTGCTCATTGCCACGCGTAGGAATGAGACTAAGATGTATGTTCTTTATTTTATCTTCCTCTATCGTAATGTTTCGGACGAAATCCAAATAGTACTTCTTAATGATTCTAATCTGATTTACCCCTGCTTTATAAGTGAGTGTGTCCTTTGAGGCGATTTTTAAAACCTCATCAAAATTATTGTTAATAGCCACATAGAATGAATCCTGATCTGATACAGTTAATTTTAAATAGCCGATCTTATCGTTTTCATCAATCGCCAAACTATCTGACTCCTGTGCATTACTAATCTCACAGACCACACCCAGAACAAGTACTAACAGCAGGAGTTTTAAAATTGACTTAACCATAGTTCGAGGATCCATTGAATTGATTTTCAGTTACTGCCTGATGGGTTCCATATACCAAACATCACGCCTTTCCCACTTAAACATATCCGTATGGGGGTCAGGAGGAGGTACAAGTTTAAATGAAAACGCAGAGCCATTTTTTTGGGGATTCAGCATCATCACATCTTTGAAAGAATTATCGTAGTGCCATTTTATTCGATAATTCAGCTCAAATGAGTCGGCATCGTAGATACCAGTCCAATCTTCTACTTTTATTAAAATTTCTGTCCCATCATAATTCGTGGATAGCGACTCTATATTTAATTCAAACTCGTTTTCTCTCACAAAGCTTTTTGTTTCGAGATCGAAAAGTTTTAGACGTCTACCTTGGTATAAATATACGCGCTTTCCGTCCCCGCTTATCTTATAGTTGAACCAGTAATTGCCAAACAAATTTTCATAGTGAGCGATCACTTGAAATGTATTGGTTTCATAAATGTACAAATCTAAATCTGTAGATATAATCAGCTCATTTTTCGCAGGGTTAAATGCAAAGGTATGGAGACGTTCGTTAGGAATATCAATCGTGTGAAGCAAATTACTTGTTTGAGTATTCCATATTTTTATTTCCGTATTCTGAAGATTAGATATTGCGCTCGCAATTAGATTTCCGTCTCTGCTAAAACCAAGAATCGCATTCACATTCGTAAACCCGGTTTCTGTATGAGCCTGAGGAATGGTGCCTATAATGCTTTTCGTGTTTAAATCCCAAATATTCAGATCATATTCACCATAGCCTCCTCCATCGACAAATTCTACTATTTTATCGCCCAAATTCGATACCTGGGATCGATAAAATCGATTGCCTGAATCAAATTCAATTCGTTCATTCAGGTTATTGGTATCGATAATTTCAACACTCGTATTACCATCAGCGTAGTAGTAATCTTTATAGAAAATCAGGGTGTTTGGGTCTTGCAAATGAATATTGTTATCAGAAGTAACCAGCCCCGTATATGAAATATTTGCTTCATCAACACGAACAAATCGATTTTCACTTGTCAGTTCTATTTCTTCATGACCCCCCGTAGTTAAAGTACGTATGCGGTATGAGTAGCTGTTGGATGGTTGCAGGTTTGTATCTGTATATTCAGACTGAGAAACCGGAAGTTCTTCATACTTCTCAAATTCACCGTCATTTACCGACCGCTCTACAATAATTGCTGAATATCTGGGTGGTTCATCTGACCGATCTTCAAAATTAAGCGTAATAGCGCTAAGACTTGTACTGGTGTAGCTGAGCATAGGAAGTTTCACAGTAAAAGATTTCCGTTCATTAAGCGGGCTGCTTTGTTCGTCCTCAAGAACTCCGAACAATGTATACCGGCTCCTTCCTTTTTTCATCTCCATATTCACCACCTGAGAAAATTCGTCAGGCAATAGCTCATACCGTTGAACTGTACCACTTTGCTCATGCTTTACCGTTAGTAAATAATGATCCGCAAAATCGACGCTATTCTCCCATTCCACATGCGTTTCCAGCTCGTTTATGAACGTGATATTGAAATTCTCGGGATCGTTTATACTTAATGATTTATCTAAATGCTGAATGGGTACAATCTCGCCCTCCTGATATTGAAATGCCGTAAGCCTCACATCCAGGTTGAACGTTTCCAAATCGGATCTATACTCGTAGTTTCCACCCGTTGATTCCTGATCTGCAAAATCAATGATTTCTACTGCTGTGAATTCAGACTGTCTCTGCCTTTTTTCCTGAATGATCACACCATCCGAAAACTCTTGTTCAGTTTCCCAGCTTAGTTTAATCAGGTTTGAATCTGAGGAAATTCCATCATACGTTTCGATCGCTTGTATTGACAGTTCAAGAATCTCAGAATGCACGATTTTCTCATCATCATCTTCATCAACAAATGATGATATCTTATAATAAACGGTTAAACCAATCTGCTTACCTGGATCTTTGAAGTGCTCTGCATCATCAGGAAGTATTGCCACTCGTTCAAACCGTGTTGAGTCATCAATTGCTTTTTCAACAATATACCCGTTGTTATACTGGCTTACGTCTTCCCAGCGTATATTGATTACACCATCTTCAATTTCTACGGTAAATTGTTCGGGATTCGAATGGATAAAATTTGTGCTCTTCGGATCCATTGAATTATCACGTTCATAATCAGCATCAAATGTGCTACAACCTGTTATGAGGCTTATACCCGCTATGAATATTACCAAAATTCTACTGGCACTTGATGTCGTAATCATAGGTCAGAAGTTTATATGCACCCGTGCCTCCACGAACTCTTGGTTGAAATCGACAGAAAAATCCCTGTAAGGGTTAAATATCCGCTTATTGGCAAACCCGTTTTCCGGCTCCCGAAATGCATCCACGAAACTTGCTGCATACACAAGTATTGCGGCAATCCTGAAAACATTACGCCGGTTTTTATAACCGATTACTTCGTTTCCGATCTCATCAAGCTGATTGCCAATTTCAAGCGCAAGTTGTTCGCTGTTTGCCTGAATGTACTGCTGTCGGATATCAAATAGTTCATCATTTCCAGAGGAAAGTTTAGAATCATAGTAAAACGTTAATCCGGCTGTAGTCCCCATCAACGCAATAGCCGATATTCCTTTTAAGTATTGTTGCTTGTAAAATTGACTCGCACCCGGAATCACACCTGCTAATCGTGCATTTGCTTCTATAGGTTTGAAATATTTCTCGTACGTCTTTAGCTGGTACGAATTCACTTCCAAAAATATCTCGTAATTTTTGCCTGATGAACTCTCAAACCTGACTCTGTGAACACCCGGCTCAAGATTTACCCGCAGGAAACCATAAGAAAAATGATCAGTACCAAAAATTGAAATCAGTGTCTCATCATCACTGAATACCATTAGATTGGCATCCCATGTATGGGCGGCGTACGCTGCAAAACTCCCATCGGACGGTGTTTTTTCCGGCACCTGAATTTTATACACCAGCGTGTCATTCTCTTGTACATTCAGATACAAGCGTTTCTCGGGAATCTTTTCACCAAAAATCAAAAGCCGGTGAGAACCGACAGGCAGACTAAGCGTGGTGGTATCGGTAAGTATACCCGGATCCTCATAGTTCCGGCCCTTATAGAAGTAAACGGTGTCGGGCTCAACCTGGAACTGAATGTACCCGAATTTTTGGGATGTCGTATCCGTTACGGATGTATCAACCTGGGCGGCCTGGAATGCAAATCCATCAGCAACAGCCGTTGCAAAAAGCAGCGTCAGCATCAGTGACAGGCGGATGAACAGTAGCTTTATAGTCAATTTAAAAAGGTGTCTTTACCAGAAAGCCATCAGTTAGCCCTTAATCGACCGACTTAAGAAGTAAAAAACCTGATGCCTGTAGTTTAATTTTTTTATCGGTTCTCATGGTATTTATTTAAATCTAAAAAGGCGAATAAATTTTTTGATAATCCTGAGAAAATCAGAAAGTTAACTTTATTTCAATTCAAGTTCCGCTTTCTCACTGCTGAATCCCACATCTTCTTCTTCTGCCACACCCAATGCTTTTTCCATTTCGGTTCTGAGCTTTTGTATCGAGAGGCCGCTGGTGAGATCTCCGTTCCTTGCAATTGAAATACGTCCCGTTTCTTCAGAAACTACGATTACAAATACATTATTCGTTTCGCTTATGCCTACCGCAGCGCGATGACGGGTGCCAAAGACAGATGAAATATTGGGATTTTGCGATATCGGCAGATAGCAGCTGGCAGCTACAATTCTGTTTTTCCGGATTACAACTGCCCCATCATGAAGGGGCGTATCTTTTTGGAATATAGTTTCAAGCAGTTCAGATTTTACCGTGGCATCCAGCTTAATGCCAAAATCTACCAAATCCTGTAGGGATGACCGGCGTGCAAATACAATTAGAGCGCCCGTTTTTGAGTGGGCCATGCTGCGAACCGCATCAATTACTTCGTCTATAGTTACATCGGACCCTGATCGGCCAACAAACCGGTCGAATGATGTATTTTGCCCAAGACTATAAAGAAGCTTCCGTATCTCCGGCTGAAATATTATAAACACTGCCAGTACCCCTACATCTAATATACTTCTGAGAATGAAATTCAGAGTAGTGAATCCCATCAAGCTAACCAGCAGATTAATCAAAATAATGAAAAGCAAACCGACGGCAGCCTGTACAGCAAATGTTCCCCGAATCCATCGGTAGAGATAATACAGAATGGTAGCAATGACCAGCGTTTCCAGCAGGTCCCTGAGACCGAATTCTAAAAATCCAATGGGTATGGACATTATTTGTTTCCTGTTGCTGCCGATTGAACAGCATTATAAATTTTAACTGAGTCTACAGCCTCTTCCACATCATGAACACGAATGATAGTTGCACCGTTGATTAAACACTGATAGTGCAGGGAAATTGTGCCGGCTAACCGTCCTTCAACCGATCGGTTGCCAAGTAGTTCCCCGATTGACGATTTTCGTGAAGCTCCTATTAATATAGGTGTTTTAAGATCTTTAAATCGCGATAATCCGGCAACGAGTTCCAGATTGTGTTTTAGGGTTTTACCAAATCCGATCCCCGGATCAATAATTACATTATCGACGCCTTTCGCCTTCAGATGAAGCAGCTTTTTTTTAAGCTGATTGAATACGTCATCCACTACATTTTCATATTCCGGTTTCTTCTGCATCGTTTTCGGGTCTCCTTGTGAATGCATACAAATATAACTGGCGCCCGTGTGGGCACACAGATCAGCAAAACGGGGTTCTTTTTCCAGCCCGCTAACGTCATTTATGATATGTGCTCCCGCCTTCAGAGCGGCTCTGGCTACTTCGTACTTGGTAGTATCTATCGAGAATAGGGTGTGGGGATAGGTAGCCGTCGCTTTTTCCATTACAGGAATTGTGCGCTCAAGTTCTGCCTCCACCGAAACCGGATCGGAACCCGGACGTGTTGATTCACCACCAATGTCGATAATGGATGCACCTTCCTCCACCATTTGGCCTATTCTGTCGAGAGCAGCAGAGCTCGTATTATATTCTCCTCCATCAGAAAAAGAATCTGGCGTGGTATTGAGAATCCCCATTACGATAGGTGAATCCACCAAGAGCTCCCTGTTTCTGCATTTCAGGAGGGTTAATGGTTCAAACGGGGGCTTTTTAATCATTGACTCACTGGATACTGATTAATTCCACTCTTCCTGCAGCAAATCCAGCTTGCCTTTTTTCTCAGCCCACTCGTCAGCATCCGGCAGAGCATCATGTGTTTCGTTGATTATTCTGTCTTCCCAGTTTTCGGCAAGCCGTTCATTGAGATCAATATAGTGCTCCCATTCTTCGGGCACTTCATCATCAGGATAAATTGCTTCAACGGGGCATTCAGAAACGCATGCATCACAATCTATACATTCAAGGGGATCAATCGTCAAAAAGTTTGGCCCTTCCCGGAATGCGTCTACAGGGCACACAGCCGCACAGTTGGTATATTTGCAATTTATACAGGGTTCGGTTACTACATATGCCATGAAAAAAGATGATTTTAGGGATTGAAGTGAAAAAATTTCTTTAATTAATCATTTTATCTTATTTACCATTTAGATGCAAACTAAATGGCATCAGATCACAGATAGCGAACTTGTCCTTGATTTTTTTACGTGAATTTCTAAATGGGGATTTTTCATTAATGATTTCTGAGTCCAAATAGCATTTTAATACACTCAGAATATCTCCCATCAAGATCTCAAAATATCTTCTCCGATATATATTTCTCTCATATATGGCACATAAATGGTGCTGAGATTCCTGAGCTTCTCCTATGGATCGGCTCAAACATTCCATATATATGTTAGCGTGTTGGTTATTATAGCATTCTGCAATATTAGCAGGAACAGAATTTGAAGAACGCCTAAACTGTGATCCAAATTCAAACATTTCAAATTTCGGAAAAGTCATAGACATTGGTGACTTCCCAATGAAGACTGAGATTTTTACACACACCTCAAGATCTCTTCATGTCCTCAAATATCACCTTTCATCTAATGATCTATCATTTATCATCTACTATCTGAATAACCTCTTCCAGATCCCCATCATTTTTAGCTGGTTCCACATTCAGCAGATGCGCCATCAGTTCGTAAAGGTGAATCGACTGAAAGGGCGGCACGACTTCTCCACGCCGTATGGCCGGCCCGGTGGCATAGAATATGGTAGCCATTTCCGGAGCCTGGTTATCATACCCATGCGCCCCTCCATTAACTCCGCGTTCCTCATAGAAGGATCGTGAAGTGATGGTATAGGGTACATCTGCAATCATAAGAATGTCGGGGATGCGATAGTGATTTGTGAAACCATATTCGCGCGGCAGATCCTCTTTTTTGAATACGCGGTAGTTATCCTCATTCTCTTTTAATATTTGATAAATTTCGTCTTTCTTTCCTTCATCGGGTTGCAGCATAGCCACAGGTGTCCAGTCGACAATACGAACGTCGTTAATGTCGATCATCTCGTCGAGGAAAATTATTTTCTCGTCTGAAAGTTCCGCCATTCCATGATCGGATGTTATCAGCACATTCAGCTGATGGGTCAGATTCAGCTCACCAATTTTGTCCAACAGATATCCGAGCAGTGAATCAGCCTCTACGACTGCTTCATCCACTTCCGGCGAATTCGGGCCATACGCGTGGCCCCGGCTGTCCACATCACTGAAATAAAGGGTTGCAAAATCAGCATCGACTTCACCGGCGGGATCAAGCCAGTTCATTACAGTATCGATTCGGGCATGATTATCAACCGATCCGTCATAATCCTTCCAGCGTGTGGGTTGTACGCCATTAAACGATGCTTCTGATCCGGGCCAGAACATTGTGGCTGAAACCAGATTTTGATTTTCAGCGGTAATCCAGATGGGCTCACCGCCCCACCAGCGTTCATCATTCGGGCTGTCTTCGGGAGGGCCGTAACTGAACCGTGCGCCAAGGCTGTCATCAGGAAAACTGTTCGAAATAATACCGTGATTTTCAACGTACAAACCGGTTACTAATGAGTAATGATTTGGAAATGTCTTAGTGGGGAATACCGGTATCATATGTTCAGCCTTAACTCCACCTTCAATAAACCGGTCAAAGTTAGGAGTAGGGTTACGATCGAGGTATTCGTTCATAAAGCCATCAAAGGAGATGAGCAAGATTTTCCCGGCCGGTCTATTCTCTTCCGAGACATGAGAACAGCTGTTAAAAAAAAATAATCCGCCTAAAAGAGACAGCAGAACACTAATAAAAACTTTTGGCATATACATTTTTAATGCATTGTGTTTTCATT